>NZ_JAQRFO010000042.1:0-36240 GCF_028598775.1 Xenorhabdus aichiensis | reverse complement strand
TGATCATGACGATGTTCCTTTCACAACGTAATGGTTGTTATCAAGTTGATAACGCCATTCTTCGATATTTTTTGTAAATTCAGTCAACTGTTCTGGCGTAAAGATAGTCGGAATTTGATGCAGAACGCGGGGATCGTAAAAACGCAATAATGCCGTTTCACCGGTCTTTAACCGGACATTTAAATATGATTCGAGATGACGGGTCAGTTTGTCCAATGACAATGTTGAATACAGCCAGGAAACCGCCGGTGCGGCACTTTCCAACCTTAAGAATTTTTCTTCCCATTCTGAGGCCCGACTCATATCAAACAACCATGGCCCGGCGAAAGCGATTTCAGCATCCGGAAATTGCCGGAACAGCGGATTATTAATATCACCAAGGTAAGTGAGTTCTTTATCAAAGTGGCGCTCGTACTGTAAACCATCAACCAGTGCATACAGCTTCATCTCTGGATAGGTTTCCCGGTGTCTCTGCCATTTTTCCTTTAATATGGTTGTCATCATTACCCCCTCATGACCATAACAGAACCGGTTGATGCTGCTTCTATCAGGCAGGATAGACAAATTTTTTCCGAGGGTGCGGTGACCATTTTTTCAGCCTGAGCCACATTAATGGGTGCCAGTTTGTCTAATATATCCGGCAACTTGCCACCCCAGCCTGAACCGCTACCGGGTGCGCCACTGCCCAGGTTAATGGCGGCACTGCTGCTGATACCGCCGGCATCTATTTTCAGGAAATGACCGGCGGCCTGTAGGGTCAGCTCGCTGCCTGCGTCAATCACGACTTTGGTGCCAGAACGGAGGTGAATTTCATTACCACTTTGAGTCAATATAGCGTCATCGGCCTTGATATGCAGTTTTTGGCCGGTGGATAAGGAGATATCGTTGCCCGCCAGTACCCGGTATTCATTATCAATGCGTAAATGGGCATCATTTTTAATGTGATGTGTCCGGTTATGGCCAATATTATGGGTTTCATCATTGAGAATGTGTTTATTCATGTCCTTTTGGGCATGAATAAACACTTCTTCACTGCCTTTCGCATCCTCAAACCGCAGTTCGTTAAAGCCTTTGCCTTTATGGGTTTTGGTCTTGAAGGTCGTGCGGGTTTTCTGTGCCGGTAAGTCCAGTGGCGGGCGGTTCAGGCCGTTATACACACAGCCCGTCACGATCGGCCGATCAATATCGCCGTTGAGGTAGGAGATAATCACCTCCTGCCCGATGCGCGGTATCGCCATAAAGCCAAAGCCATGACCATTCCAGCCCTGTGCGACTCGCACCCAGCAGGATGCGCCATCATCCGCCTTGTCGTAACGGTTCCAGTGGAAATGCACTTTTATCGCTCCGTCTTTATTGACGAAGATTTCTTCTCCTTCGGGACCCACGACGATGGCGGTTTCATCGCCATCTGCTAAAGGCTTGTAATAGAACGGCGGACGCCAGTCGGCGAGACCGTCGATAAAACTGAACTGGTTGGAGAGTGTCGTGCCATCACCGCCATCATGACCCAGTGCCTGTGGGCAGCGGCCGTGATGGCTGATACCGACAATCTGCCAGCGGGCATTGAGCGGGGCGTGCGGATGACTTTTTATTTCGAAGATTTTGCCCGGCATCAGTTTGATGCAGTTACTGCTGCCACTGCCGGTTTTTTTCTGGTTATCCAGTGCTTCATGACGGTATTTGAGAAACGGTTTGGCGGCGGCATCTTTCTGAAAACGCCCGTAGCTTTCAAACACGGTATACGGGGTTTGGGTACCAAAATCGCGGAAACCTTCGCTGCTGGTCATATGGGAAAGGTGATAACGCGGATTGTCGTAATTAAAGTCTTTGTGGAGACTGCGCTGCGGACTCATCCCGACCCCCAGTCGTACCTGATAAATCGTATCTATCCCATGGGCGGTTTCCGGTTGCGGGCTGTACGTCAGTGGCAGGCCGGCGGTCATCCCGAGATGGCTGTCACTGAAAAACAGCGTTTCATCCTCAAACCAGAAACTGATCCCCTCTTCTGCGGCTAATCGGCTGAAAAACCCATAATCGGATTCGCGTTTCTGGGTCACGTATTCCCGGTCCTGATGGGGGTCATAGAGCTTCGAATCCGCCCGCACTTTGTGCTTTTTCAGCAGACCATTCAGGATAGCGGGCACATTTTGCTGATGGAATATCCGGCTTTCCTGATTGAGCGTCAGGCGCCAGAGTGCCGGGCGAACGGTCAGGGTATAAAGGGTTTTATTGCCGTCGGTACCGGCCCAGTCAGCGTGAGAGATGATACCGGTGATTTTACGCTGCACCTGTACGCCGTGAAAGATTTGCAACTCCGCTTCCTGCATCAGTAAAGCGGTCAAATCCACCTCGTCTAACGGCTTGAACGGATTCAGGCTATGGGTTTTGACCAGTGTCAGGTTCAGGATAAACAGCTCGGATAACCCCTCCTGCAGGGAAAACTCCCCCACGCTGAACGTATCCCCGGGAAGCCCCGCGACCTGAAAAGTAAACCGCAATCCACTTTTGGCGGCGGGCAGCCTGTCAATGATATTCTTCATCATGTTTTGCTTGACTCCTTGTTGTGATGGTTTGATGGCTTACATATCTCTGCGCGTACCATAGACTTCCTTAAATGTCCACAAGACGCCGCGAGTGTCTGGGGTATACACATCCAGCCTGACGAAGGTGGACTGGCTGATAAAACATGCCATGGCTTCATTGATTAACCGGCAGAAGCGGTACATTTCTCCCGGATTGTGGTAACAGTCAGGGTTGAGCGTGAGTCCTACCCAGTGACCGCGGACAGGACGTCCCCGCTTCATACGATCGGTAAGGTGTTCTTCCACCCGGACAATGCCGTCGATATGCCGGCGGATATGGCGGCTCAGCGGGCGATTGAGTTCGGGGTAAGGGTCAAACAGGCGGAGAAACTGTTTCAGGCTGTCGGTGGCAAATAACAACACCGGCGGGCTGGAGAGGCAGGAAAGCAACGGCCAGCCGGAATTGTCCTGCAACAGGGATGGGTAATCGGCGGAGACGGGGAGAATATTGTGTACATTGAGATGGGCCGGGGAACCTTCCTGCGTGAGGGTAATTTCACCGGGTTTTAAGGTGATGGCCTGCGTGTGATAGCCCAGAATATCACCCACGACGGACAGGGCAGGCAGGTGTTGAGCCAGTTTGCCGGTCAGGTCAAAAAAATGCAGCTGGTGCGTGAGCCTGCCCAGTAAATCACGCTCGTTCTGGAGCAAATAATAAAGCGTCTCCGGCTCCCCGTCTTCCGCCAGACTGGGCGATGACGGCGTAAACTGGTCGATGGGCAGATAACGGTAGGGCGAACCCCGTTGCTGTGTTTCATCAGGTTGCTGAACCACCTGAATATCGCGCAGCCGGAACAACTGCACGGACTCGCCAAGAAGCAAGGGATAACGATGATTGCCTTCATTCAGCGGGAGGGGAAGGCTGGTCAGGGTTTCCAGATGAATGGCCGGAACACAGTGCAGTATAAAAGCATCGTCGACATTATCCAGCGGCAACTCACCTTCAAAACGAAAAACCAGCTCAAAGCTGCCGTCGGCATTTAACGGAATTTCCCGGCAACTGTCACTGATATCCACCGTCATAAAGTTATACAGGTGGGGCAGTGCATAATATTCCAGCAGTAATTGCAGGCCGGCATAAGTGCGATTTCCCATCGGCAGGAGGAGAGCATCGAACAGGTTATGCCAGCCATAAGGGAAACTATTCAGTTTGCGTTGTTCTCCCTGCGTTCTGAGGTGCATATCACAGATATGCTGATCCAGCCACAAAGTTAATTGTGCTGCCCGTTCATTGTCCGTACCGAGGAAAAAAGACAGTGATCCGCTTTGCCAGACAGGGGAAGGCGTGCCTGTCTGGCAAAGCGTCAGCACTATCTCACTGTGTGTGCCGGTTTTCTTCACTGTCCTGTCCCGCACGATAAGGGGTTCGATATGCAGGGAACGGCAGGTTTTAAAGGTGAGTAACTGCCCGTTGACATCGGCGGAAACCGGCGTGCCTGCCGGGATGTCAACGGTGCCCTGATGTTCTCCGTCGGTGGGATGAAACTGCATGACTGTTGTGGGCGGAATGGGACTCAGGGCTGACGGCCAGATACGGGACAGAATGCCGTGGGTAATTTCGGGGAGATCATCCTCAATTTTATCCCGTAAGCGGGCAATCAATAGGGCAAACGCTTCGAAAACACGTTCAGTATCGGGATCATGGGATGAGGTCAGAAAATCGGCCAGATGAGGCGACTCTTTCGCCACGCGTTGAGCCAGTTCCCGCAGATAGGCTCTTTCTTGCAGGTACATAGACTCCTTGTTGTTTTTCATTGGATTTCTCTTTTTATTTTAATGTACCGATGAATAATTAATCGGCATGTTATGCGTAAAGTTTATATAAAATCAGCACTCTGTCAGAAATGGCGGCTCATTGTACGGGATTATTAATTAGTATGTTTAATGAAATTTAATTTTCTGATGATTTGGGAAAAATCTTAGCCACTCTACCCGTCATGGTGGAAAGGGCACTGAGATTGGAGTGTTTTTTCACATTCTGCAAAAATGAATTGTTTGCTGACTTTTGTGCCGGCTTTCTTCACGCTGCTCTGACGTTTTATGACATGGAAAGGACACGATGAAAAAGCCGGGTTTACTGCTCCTGATGGGATGGATGGTGTCACTGTCCGTCGGTGCAAAAACGGTGATCTATACTGACAGTCAGCACCTGCCGGTTAATTTGCCCCCTGAGACACGGGTCATTTGGCTGGATGCACCGGAGCAACAGCAAAGGCAAATCTTTGCACACCTTCCTGCAGACTCACAACAGGCGGCAACTCAGGCCCGGGCCATCCTTCAGTCTCCTCAGTGGCGCGGGCAGGAACAGCAACTTATCAACGCTTATCGTGCTGTTGTCCATGCCTGGCAATCCGGTGTGCGCAAATACCCGGCGGTGGTATTTGATGATCGTGATGTGGTGTATGGTACGGCCGATATGGCCAAAGCGACGGCGCTCAGGGAGCAGCATCAGCCATGAATACGTCACGCTTTGCTTTTCCGGTGGTTATCACGCTGGCTGTGGCATGTGCGCCTGTCACACAAGCCGCCATCAATACCGCCCAAATCGTGGCCGGCAGTGTCTCGCCCGCCTGTATTCAGTGGCGGGTCAGTGGCATTTGTTACTGGCTGTTTTGTTCCTGGCACGGCTGCACGGTGAAAACCTCGGTCAAAGTGACCCATTTCCTGCCGCAGGCGGTGGTCTCCACCTATCATGCTCCCGGTGGGAACCCGTGGTCTGAAATGGCGCAAATCAGCCCGTTATCCGGCGGACTGGAAAATGCGGTGACGGGGGCGTTATCCGGCCTGACCACCGGAGGCGGCAATCACACGGTTCAGATTGCCGGGAAGCAGAGTCCCCGTCTGCGTTTCAAATACGCCGATGCTATCGGGCATCCCGCTACCACTCTGATTGGCGGACAAATCCCGGGGTATTCCTGTCGCAGTGCGGCCACACCGCTGATGCCTTATTTTCTCAGTACGCTGGATACTGTCGCGTGGCGCAGCGGACTGCCGGAGTCGCTTTATCCTGAAGCGCTTATCCCCGGTCTGCGAGAACTGGGCAGCCAGCCGGCGGGCAATATGTGGGGCAATCTCTACCCCCGTTCCGGTTTTGTCACGCAGGTTGATGAGGATAAAGCCGCTGCCGTGGTGGCACAGCGGGTGGCGGACATTATCACCCGTACCGGGCAGCCCCATGTTTATCAGCCACTGGCCGGGCAACGCCGTGACGGCTACTGGCCGCCAGCCCCGGTTACCGAAAATACCGGCACGAAAAATCACCAATGGCAACGGTTGTCACCACAGTTAAGTCAGTCCTGTGCGGTGTTCCCGGATGGCAGCCACACGGCGGCGGCAGACAGCAATCAGGCGTATGCCCTGTGGCAGCCCTACAGCTGTTGCCAGCGGCGCGGGCAACGTTTTCTCGGCAGTACGGACATATAAGGAAAAAATGGAATGATAAGAAAACCGGGACTGCTGATTGCGGGTGGGCTGGCACTCGTTACCGCTCAGGTTCAGGCATCAGAACTGTCGGTTTCCTTACCGGCAGTTACTCACAGTGCACTGGGCTATGGTGCACAGAGCAGCGGGGCAGTCTCCGATACGCTGTTCTACACCCTCGGTGGCGGCTCGGTGATTTCTGAACCAGCCAGTCGTGGGGGTTCAACCAGGCTGGCCGGGCTGGAACTCGGCTGGAGTTCGGATTTGATGTGCGGCAATTTTGATTTAAAAACCACGGTCAGTAATCAGCTCAACGGTATTACGGCGGGCATGAAAAACCTGATGAGCGAAGTCATTCAGGGTGCCACCGGGGCGGTCGCCAGTCTCCCCGCCATGATAATCCAGCGGGCCAATCCGGGGCTGTATGACATGCTGACCAACGGGGTATTGCAGGCCAATGTCGCGTTCGACAAAGCCCAGTTCAACTGTCAAAACATGGCCAGAAAAATGGTGGATTTTGCGCAAAACAACAAATGGAGCCAATCGGCCGCTTTACAGGAGTACAAAAATCAGGTCAACAGCGGGGATGCTGACGCGGTACGGGCCAATAATGCCGGCACCAAAGCCACCGGGACGGGCGGGCATCCGTGGATTGGCGGCCGGAAGCAGGGCGGCAAAGGGCAGAGCGCCATTCGTCCGACCCGTGATTTAGCCAGTGCCGGGTTTAATATGATGAACCATCAGCCGGTACTGAGCACCGCCGCCATCCGGCATCAGGATTGCAGCGGTAGCAGCTGCACCAAATTCAGCAGTGCGCGTGAGGCGGCAGAAGCCGTCGTCAACGTATTGGGCGACCGGGCAATCCGTACTTGTGCCAACGCGGTGGAGTGCATCAGCGGCGGGGAAGCGTACCAACCGGGCGCGACGGTTGCCGGCACGGGTTTTGCACCGATGCTGGAAGCACAGACTCAGGCCAATATGGAACAGCTGGTGAAGCTGGTTAACGGAACGGAAAAACCGACGGCGGCAAATCTGGCCAAACTAAAAACCGGCAGCCTGACCGTCACCCGGGGCGTGATTCAGGCGTTGCAGCGTGACCCGGACAATGCCGCGCTGACGGCACGTCTGGCGGGTGAACTGGCGATGGCAGAGACCACGGAGACGGCATTGCTGATGCGCCGGATGCTTATTACCGGCATGTCCGAACCCAATGCCGCCGCGCAAACCGAAGCCCTGAACGAGGGCGAACGGCGGATTGCGGCGCTGGACAGGGAAATCAATGCCCTGAAAAATGAAATGACGCTGAAACGCGAATTGGCGCGTAATTCCATCCTGACCATTATTGAGCGGGAAAACCACCGGATTGAAGCACACCCGCAGAAACACGTGACGGAAAGCAGTGATAAGCGTTTCTATCAACTGGAAAATCCGGCAAACCGGGTGACGGGAAGGTAAGTGATGACCGGTAACGCAAAAGCATCGTCCAGGCTGAAAAAAGGCGCTGGCATCGTGCTGGCTATTGCGGCAGTGATAATCCTTACGTTGCTGACGGGCTGGGCAGGGATGCGCTATCCCGAACACCTGTTCGCCTTTCGTCACCGGATGGAAAACCATCAATCGCTGTGGCTGGTCTGGCGGTTAAGCCTTTATGCGCTGTTGGGCTGGGGCAGCCGGAAGATTTTTCAGGCAACGCAACATAAACCCGCGTACCGGACACCGTTGATCCGTATGATGACGGCCAGTCTGCTGTTTATCCTGCTGTGTGAATACGTCCTGTCAGGCAGCATGGGGGGCAGCGCATGACGACAAACAGTTATCTGGAATACTTTCTGACCCTGCTCGGCTGGGTGGTGAATAATGGCTTGTGGCAGGTACTGATTGCCACCGGGCTGTTTACCGTGCCGTTGTTGTTTAAAATCATGGCGCTGTGGCTGAAAATCCGTGAAGACAGCGTGGAAGAAGGCAATGCGGGGCTCCAGTCGCTCTCCCGTCTCGAAAATATCCTGTACGGGGCGTTCTTTGTCATGATCGCCTGTTGCGTCCCGCTGGTTCAGGTGAGCCTCAGTACCCTGCAATATGATCCGTCCCGGGCCAAAACCTGCGGCACCTGGACGCCGAAATCACCGCAGGAAACGGGGTATGCGCCGGTGATTTCCAGTCTGGGCGAACACACGGCTGCCGTGCCGGTCTGGTGGGCGGTGGTGCACCGGTTATCGAAAGGACTAACCCAGGCGGCGATTGCTTCCGTGCCCTGCCGGCCGGATTTGCGGCAACTGCGTTTTGAGGTGCAGCATACCCGTATTGCCAACGCCGCACTGGCAGCAGAATTGCAGGATTTTACCCACGATTGCTATGCCCTGGCGCTTTATCAGTGGAAACAACGCGATCAGGGACAAACTGGTGATCCCGCGGTGCTGCAGGATATCGACTGGCTGGGGAGTCAGACCTTCCTGTCAGGGGATTACACTACCCTGCAATCACGCACACCCCGGGCACATTTTCCGTGGATGGCGAGCCGGGACAGCGGCCGGCCCGATACCGGCCGGGGCGGCTATCCGACCTGTAAAGTCTGGTGGTCAGCCCCGCAAACCGGACTGGAAGCCCGGGTGCTGGCACAGGCCGATCCGGGGCTGTGGTTGCGTTTGTCGGCAGCCCTGAAAATGCTGGGCAAGGGAAGCCGTGAATATAAAGAGGCGGTGATCCGTCGTCTGGTCAGTCCGGTCAACCTGACGGTATCACAGGAGGGGTATGTCTACGCGGGTTATGGCGGTAATGCCGATTTTACGGTCTGGAACGGCTCTAACCGGGCCGGGGCCTCTGCGGGGGTGATGTTGGGTGGCCTGCTTGCTTACCCGATGCTGGATGCCGTGCGGCAGGCGCTGCCGATGGTGCAGGCCGTTCTCCTGATGGCGCTGTATATCCTGCTGCCGTTGATCCTGCTGTTGGCTGCCTATGAATTTAAGACCGTCCTGACGCTGACATTTGTGATTTTTGCGCTGAATTTCCTCACCTTCTGGTGGGAGCTGGCCCGCTGGCTGGACAGTTACCTGCTGGATGCGCTGTACGGTTCAGAAACCCACAGCCTGTTTAATCTGGCCGGGTTGCAGAACACCTCGGATGATTTAATCATGGCGCTGGTGATGGGGATGCTGTTTATTGTCCTGCCGATGGTCTGGCTGGGTGCACTGGCCTGGGCGGGGGTGAGAATGGGCGATATCAGCGGCATGATGAACCAGGGCGTGGGACAGGTCAGGCAGTCAGCCGGGATGTTCGGACAGATAGTGATGCAGAAGATGATGTCGAAAGGAAAGTAGTCAAGCCAGGGGAAAACTTAAGGGACAGGGCGTTATCCCTTAAGCAGAGTGTGAATGGTATGTGAGTTTTATTTTTTCGCCTGTTTAACCTGTTTATCATTGTCCCGATAATTAAATATCAGATAAATATTCTTAACGGTGCAGGTCAGTGAGTTATTTAAATAACATTCCAAAATAGTGCTACACCTTGTACAACGTAAGCCCTTTGTATTCAAATGGTTGAAGGCACTATGTGTAGCAGCATTATGAAATCCTATTTAATGCAAATATAATATTTTTCTTAATTCAGGGCGGTTTTATATTCCTTTTCTATTTTTTCATATTGGAATTGTATTAACTCAATATTCATGAAGTACATCACAAAAAGCAAATAACTTAATGTTATTTCATTCAATATGACTTACACTAAAAACGTTATACTTGAGATGTTCTATTACATTAACTCTCTTGTTTCTGGTAGTAGACAATTTATAGAAGCCTCAATGGTCGAAGCCATTGAGGCTTCGCCGTTTATGATAATGAAAATAAACAAGGCCGGACCCGACTTACCTATTCAGTTTAGTTTTTTTGCTATTGAATTAATAATGAAATCGGTTAAATTGGAACATCTTTAATATATTCTAAAATGGATCAGGGAAAGTGATGAGCGATACCGATAAAAAGGATAAGAGCAAGAAAATTCAAAAACAATCCAGTCATTTTATTCCTTATAAAACGACGTATGATTTGCGTTTAAATAAAAGAGAACCCAATTTAATCAACATACTGATGCAGATTCAGGGTTATGAATATGGCTTTTTGACGGTGTTAGGTGTCCGCCCTTTATCGCAACGGGGTAACCATAAAAACAGTGCCATCTATGTCGTGCGGTGCCGATGTGGTAAATACGCCGTCAGGACGCTCAAGGCAATCAGAAATCCGGCTAATGTGACTGACATGTGTGAGCATTGTCTTCACCTGTACAACCTGAGGCGCAGAAACCTCTTTCTCACTGAGGGAAAAGAGGTTGGTTTGTCAGAGTTAACCGGTATTAAATATAAAAAAACTTTAGAAATTAAAGAATAAGGAAGCCAGATTGCGCTTCGACGTTGAATGCCCAGCATACACCTTATTCTCTCTCCGTAAGATCAGTTTGTCAGAGATGATAAAAGGGACATTTGACCCGGCCTGATACAAAGGCTACCATCCTGAATGTGACTACCTGTGATCTGATCGCCTGCAAGGATCACCTCTTCTGAGTGGCGAAAACAAAACTCTCGTAGCCTGCAAGGGAGAGCAAGATTGCGGTACATCTGCGCACTTTTGGAAGCAGATATCGTCAGACAACAACCCTCCGTCCGGCGATGAAAGTTACCCGGTGTTATTCACAACCGGCTTATCACGCAATACGGGCAGAGCATTCTTTGCCTCGTTCCGAAAAACATTAACCTGCGTTTTGAACACTGACAATAAACGTCCTGATCTCTGTACAGCGATTGCGCGAAAAGATCAGAGGGCGTCAATGATTTCAGCGTCCACTGTTATGCGGCGTCACTTGCGTAACAGCGCAGAGATTACCAAGTGACGCCGCAAAGCGGCCAACGTCCAGAGCACGTCCGGTCTGGCTTTGCGACCGATTTGAACCCTGCATTACTCAGTGAAACCACTAAAAATAGACCATTAACCACCCTGTTGTTTGATTGATAAACGATCGTCATATCTGATTTTCAACCCACTGCCTGATAGCAGGCTGATGCAGTAAAAATTAAGGAGAAATTCATCACGTCAAGATAATGAGGCGTTCATCCTGAGCTGATCAGACCCTGAACGGGGAGCATGTCATCGCTGTGCTGAGCACGTCGCGAGCTCCTGCAATAACTCAACACAATCCCGCCCTGCTACACATTGTCTGACGCACCACGGAACGGTGAACCTGAACCGACACGCAGGGAATTGTTTTAAAAACGACTAAAAATGAAAAAGTAGCAAGAGAGGCGGGAATGGCGCAGGGATCGACACGTTCAAAGGTTGAGCAGTTCAGAAAAGCCTTTATCACGCATGCCCGACAGGCGGGCGGAAGTTTTGTTACGGTGGCGGATCGTGAGCGTATGGCCCGGCAGTTCCTTGATTATTTGAAAAACAATGGCATCAAACTCCGGCAAATGGATAGCCTGAAGGTGAAATATATTGAGCGCTATATGGCTGAGCGCAAAGCCAACAATCTCAGTCACCGGACACTGCAAAATGAAATGTCGGTGCTGCGAGCTATTTTAACGCAGGCCGGAAAGCACAAGCTGGCTGATCCCGAGAATGACCGTCTGAGTAACCGGGCATTGGGTATCGCTGAGACGAGCCGCAAGGGAACAAAAATTACGCTGACACCGGCTGCATTCCGGGACATTTTTCAGCAGGTGGAGCAAAAAGACCGGAGCGTGGCAGCGGTGATGCAACTGGCGTATGTGCTGGGGCTGCGCACCAAAGAAGCGGTGGAAGCCTACAAATCGTTAGCGACCTGGAAGAAAGCACTGGAAAACGGGCATACGTCTGTGCGGGTGGTGTTCGGTACTAAAGGTGGACGGTCTCGACAGACGACCATATTGGATCGGGCAGCGCTGCAACATGCCATTGCCTATGCGGAGCAAGAGCAGGCAGGACATAGCGGCAAACTGATTGATAAGCCGACGATCACTCAGGCCATAGACCGTTACCGCTATATTGTCAGACGTGCAGGACTGAGCGGCAATAAAGCGCCACACAGTATGCGTTATCATTTTGCTCAGCAATCCGGAGAGCATTATATAGCGCAAGGATTCAGTGAGCGGGAAGCGCTGGCACTGGTCTCGATGGATTTAGGACATGGTGACGGGCGAGGACGTTATATTCGGCAGGTGTATTACCAGAATATTGAGGGTGAATAAGTTGTATTGGAGCACACAGGGTCTGCTTCTCTGGTCATTGGAATATGAGCAAAGCAATCTTGAATCTTAGGTTATTATTAATATGTTATCAATAACTCGCTTCTGGACATAAATCATTTAGAGTAAAACCCGAATAAATCCAATTATTCGGGTTCTAGTCTTAATGAATAAAGACAAACGTGAATGGTTAGCTCATAAAGTGACTAATTATGCAAAATACATTTAACTCTATCGAATGTAGCGTATCTAATCTGTGGCACCCTGCAAAATAAACTCCCGCAGTAGCTTGTTCAGTTCAATATTGACTTTAGGTGGCGTTAGCTTTGTGCCTAATTTATCTTCTAGATAGGCCTTAGCTTTGGCTTTATCCACTGTTGCCTTAAGTGCATCAAAACGACCATAATCGTTTAAGTTAGCGGCGGTGAGATTTCCTTTCGTTAGTTTTTTAAGCTGCTTACCATCAAGTCCCAAAGCATCGACCATTACCTGCAAGGCTTTATCTTCTTCCTCTGCTTGAGCACGGGTAATGTAATCCTGTAAGGATCTGCCTGCTTCGATGATTAAATTACCTGCTTGTACATCAAGCAGTAGCTTGTTTGCCTGTTTTTGTTCCGCTTGGCTTAAGGTAGCAAAGGATTTATGCAGTTCATCAAGCGTTTGTTGCATCTCCTCTGACGTGACATTCGGTTGATCGCATTGCTTAAGAAATTTGGTGAACTGAGCGTTCATATAGTTATGATCAATTCGCCCCGTGTTTTGCTTGGTTAAATAGCCCAAAATGGCATAAGGCACAGCAGGCGCACTGCCACCATTACCCGAAGAGGATGACAACTCTTTATAACGTTGTAACATCGCTTGATACTGATTCTCATCAAAATCAATATCCACGGTATTACCCGTTTCTTCAAATGAATAGCTGTTTTCCTGCCAGTTAAAACCTTGAACTTTTGCCGCCTCTAAGGTTTTGCTGAACTCATTAAACAGGCTGGCAAACTTAGCACGAGTCTCTTCATCTTTTGGTAACTGACTAAAATCGCTGATCTTCGCGTTTTTGAAAATGATTTCTATTTCGGCAAATTTTTCATTGAGAGAATGCAAGTTATCTTCCAATTTCTCCACAAATACACCATAAGGACGGTCTCCAGAATAGAGTTTGAGCGCTTTATTGATGTTGAGTTCCATAGTGTGCGGTTTGCGATAATAACGGATGTTGCCAAAAGGTTTATCGATACCAAACAATCGGTTAGTGCGAGAAAACGCTTGAATGATATTTGCATACTCAAGTTCTTTATCCAAATACAGGGTATTCACCCATTTGGAGTCATAACCGGTGAGCATCTGAGCAACAACAATCAGTAAATGTAATTGCTGGTCCGGTTGTTGTTCGACATATTGATAAGGCTTTTTGTGTGCAAGACGTGTCGCAATATCCTTTTTAAATTGCGCATGAGTGGGTAAGGTATAGGTCGTATTGTAGGTTTTGTTATAGTCCTCAATAACCTCAACTAACCCAGCCTCTTTAGTCACGGCGTTACCTTTGTTATCAAGATTAGGATCAAACAACGCTGTTATCTTCAGTTGAGGAGCTTGCTGTTTGAATAATCGATAATACTGTAAGGCATCAGTAATACTGTGTGTGGCAAAAATGCCATGAAATTGATTACCACGGCTAAAACGTACCCAGTTAGCCAGAATATCATTAATGACTTGCTGTTTATGCTCTATGCGATCATATTGCGTGGCAGGCAGTAATTCTTCAATGCCTCGCACTTTTTTACCATTGATTTCTTGGGTCGCCATTGGCACTCGAGCACTGTCCATGTACTTTTCATAAATTTTAGTTTTTGCAGTGTCAGCAAACACTTCAGCAACACTCGTTGCTTTGGCTTTTTCAAGCGCAACCGCCTCGCGTAAGTCATCATCACGATACGTCATCACTTTGCAAGGGTCGAACCCCAGCACGTTACCATCTCGAATACCATCCGCAATGCTATAACGATGTAACTCATCACCAAAAATCGTACTGGTTGTGCTGTCCTTCTTCTGGTTTTCTTCTTGGATTGGCGTTCCCGTAAAGCCAAAGAACACCGCATTAGGGAAAGTGGCTTTGATGATAGAAAGCATATCGCCAAAGGTTGATCGATGGGCTTCGTCGACAATGAACACAATGCGCTTTTGATTAATACAGTCGATATCCGCAGTTTTTAATTGTCCTTCATCGTGGATGTTGCTCATCTTTTGAATTGAAGTCACAATCAAGCCATCGCTTGGCTTTATGCTTTTCAGTTTGGCGATCAGAACATGGGTATTTTCTGTTCCTTGCACATCATCACTGGCATCGGCAAAGCTACGATATTCTTCTAAGGATTGTGTTCCTAACTCGATGCGGTCCATCAAAAACACCACTTTATCGGCATCGCCAGAGTTAGCAATCAGTTGCGCAGACTTAAAGCTGGTCATGGTTTTACCCGAGCCAGTGGTATGCCAAATGTAGCCACCTTTATTTTTAATAGACCAGTCCAGGCTGGCGACTTTACTTGAAATAGCATTCGCAGCGTAATACTGATAGCTGCGCATCACTTTAAGAATGCCATCGGCATTGTCGGCAACGGTATAAAAACCAATTAACTGGTGAGCCATCGGGATGGATAGTAACCCTTCGATCACTTTCTGCCAGTGGTTGATGGGTTCATTAGAAAAATCGGCCCACTGGAAGTGGTAATCATGATTAAAGATCCCGTCCTTTCCAGGGTTAGCAAAATACAAGGTGTTATCTGGATTCATTGCAACAAACACCTGCACTAACGCCATGATGCCGCCGCTAAAATGCCCTTCATGTGTGTATTTTTCTATCTGGTTACACGCTTCAATCACTGGGACGCCAGAACGTTTGAGTTCAAGGTGGATAACGGGCATGCCATTAATCAGCAACAAAAGATCACCGCGCCTATCGTGCTGGACGGCACTTTTGCGCTCAAATCGAGGTTGCTGAACAATTTGATACCGGCTTTTCCCCGCGGCTATTTCTTGGCGGTCGTAAATATTGAGACTGATCTCTTTGCCATAGTGCAGGGTGTCCGCGGCATTGTCACGTTTAATAGAGACCGTTTTACCGTTAATAAAACCATTTAGCTTGAGTGGTGTTTTAAGCGCAATGATTTGCTCTATAATTTGCTGCATCTCACTCTGGCTGAGTGGCACATTGTTTAGGCGATCAATGCTGTTGTTATTTTGATAAAGAATATCCGCCCAATTTTGCAGCAAATCGGCTTCGGTGAGATTGGTTAAAACCTTATCTTCCCAGCCTTTCTTGCATAGCTCGGAGATAACATCTTGTTCAAATTGGGCTTCACTAGTGTAGGTCACAGCTTATCCTTAGCGTACAGTCTAAAAAGCTCAGTTACCTTTGGTTTATGAGTGGTAACAGATAAAATTGATATCAGAGTGCGCCCCTAAACTAACGTGGTGAGCGCATCCTATTGGGTATTGATTTAGTGCTTAAACAAACATTTTTTCTAAGCACGCTTGCTTAATATTTTTCAGCTTATTAATGTGTTGCTGTTGAAGGGCTATTAAACGATCAAGGTTTTGGAAATAGTGACCAATCTTTTCTTGTTCTTCGTGGCTAGGAAAATGAAAAATCAGTTTCTTTATGATAGTTCCTGATAAATTCCCTTGACCACCTTGTAAATATGTATTGATTATTTCTTGCTTCTTCCACCTTAGCGATAGAGCTACAAATCGAGATGTGTAACCACTTTGGGGTTTGATCGCTAGGATAGCTTGGTTAATTGCCCCATGTATTTTTGAAATAGCAACTTCACCACTTGTAGCACCATATAAAGCGTATAAAACGCAACCTTTATCAACTAATTTTGCAGAAGAGTTATTAAGCCCTTCGGGAGTAATATATAATGCAGTTGCATTACTATCAATTTCACCTGAGCGGATAAAAGGAATCTCACCTCCATAATATTCAGATATACCAACGGTTGGGGTACCTCCTGAATAGCTCTCAGTAATCTCGCCAAGTATCTTACTCTCCCAATCCCCACTAAACCCAGCAAAACGCACTTCTGGCACTTTTGCTCCCGCTTTTGGGAACATCTTACCCAGCATTGACTTTTTTAACTGCTGCAACTTGGTATATTTTGATTGATGGAGTTTTAGTTGCTGATCGATCTTTTGGAAAAAAGTACCGATTTGTTTTTTTTCTTGCTCTATCGCCGAGAAATAAAACTCCATTTCTTTAAAAGCACCAGTCGTAATCTGGTTGATAGTTGCACCGAGGTTCTTCTCTACCGCTTTATTAAAAAGTGAAGTATCAAGTAGTGCATTAATAAAACTGGATTGTTCAGTACGAATTCCTGTCATAAATGCGCCAATCACAGTGTTTGGCATGTGAGTTAATACTGGAGCATGCTTTCCAATTAACGATCTGGAGCCATTTCGCACAACAACAACAATATCACCAATTTTAACATTACTACAGTTAACAACCTTTGACTTAACATACACATTGTCTTCAAAGGCTAATTGACCATTTTTTACGTTTGATGAACGTAGAACTAATGTGCCATAGCTGCTAGTAACATCACTTGGTGAGTAAGTTAAACCACTGAAAAACTCTACGACTTCACCTAATTTTTTATTTTCCCAATCTCCAATAAAATCGGTAAAACGCAGAGCAGGTTGCAACGCTTTTTCCTTACTCATCGGCACCACCTTGCGACTTTTCACCAGAAAGGAACTGTTGCAGTTCTTTTAAGCCTCGCATATCAAAATCACTACCTTGTAACTCGCCCATCATTGCCGCCAAGCTTCGCTCCACTTGTTGGGTTTTTTGAGCAATATCAGCATACGTTTGTGCATACTTTTCTGCCAAAGTTTCTAGCTTACTGGTCAGTTGTTGCAGGACCTGATTTGGCAGTTTATCTAGGGAGCTAACAATTGGTTTTATCCATTTAAGCAGCAATAGATGATCAATTTCATCTTGAGTTAAGTTTTCGATTTTTTTACGTGCTGCTTCCAGCAAAGCTTCATTGGCGGCTTTGAGGTTTGTCTTCAGTGATTTTTCTTCTGTTTGTAATTTGTCTACGGCAAGCAATTTGCTTTCAAAGCTGTCATCATCAAATGTTTCGCCTTTCTTTTTGTCGGCTTTGATTTGTTTCACTTCTTTGTTCAACGCTGCGGTAACAAATGCGGTTTTGTCGTCATTAACACATTCCGCTTCTTTATCGTCTTCGCTAAGCGAATCGAAGATCTCTTGAACCTTGGATTCGATGCTTTGCAAACGCTCTGCCATTACTTGGATTTTTGCTAGGTCTTTTGCAAAGTAGGTTTTTTCAACCAACGCAAAGGGGAAGATGCGACCAAACCAACCGTCTTGAACTTGAACGTCTTTACCTTTTTGCTTTTTGGTCACCATATTCGGTTCAACTACTTTACAGGTATTCATACCTTCGGTTTGGATCATTTCCAAATCCGCACTGAGTTGCTGCCATTGATCATCAAGCAATTGATAAGCATCGTATTTATCAATCAGTGCGATCCCTTCTAAACGGCGGAAAATCTCTTCACTGATGATATCTTGTTGGCGCGAAGGTTTGACTTGTAACAGCTCTTTAATCAAGCTCTTTGTCAAATAAGCCTCAAAATCACTAAAAGCTTTTTGATACGTTGCCATAAATTGCTGCACATCACAGTCAGCTTCAATCTCTGCTCTCACATCGGCAACTTTTAATGCTGAGTAATTACTGGATGTTAGTTTAAACAGGCTTGCCTTGAGGTTAGGCATCGATTGCCAATAGTGTTTTAGCGCATCCAGTTCGTTATTAGGGATACCACCAAACATAGAGGCGTAAATATCCCAACTTTCCGCTGCATCTGAAGAATCCACATAACGCGGAATATTGAGGTTATAACCATTATCGCGAATGGTGTCACGGCTAACTAAGGCTGCAAATTTTTCCTGTGGTTTACGAGTGACCACAGCATCCACAATACGTTTTATGTCGCAAGCGCGAAGTTTGTTGTTCTTACCCTCTTTGACGAACCCTTTTGAGGCGTCGATGATCAATACATCGTCATTGTTACGTGTTTGCTTAAGCACCAAAATAATGGTTGGAATGCCCGTACCGAAGAAGATATTTGCCGGTAAGCCGATAATGGCATCAATATGATTCTTTTCAATGAGGTTCTCACGGATCTTTCCTTCATCACCACCACGGAATAATACCCCGTGTGGTAAAACGATGGTCATAATGCCATCGGGTTTCAAGTGGTACAGATCGTGTAGCAAGAATGCATAATCTGCCTTCGTTTTTGGCGCTAAACCAAAAGGCGAATAGCGAGGGTCTTTGTCTTTAAATTCTGGGTCCCACTTTTGTGAATAAGGAGGGTTAGAGACAACCGCATCCACACGCATCGGTTCATGGGTTTTATCTTCATCCAGAGGCCAATCGTCTTCGAGTGTATCGGCGTTACGGGTGATGATGTTATTTGGCAAAATACCACGCATAAACAAGTTCATACGAGTTAAGTTATAGGTGTTTTGCTTGAGCTCTTGCGCGTAATAACGGATGTTATTTTCACCATCAAGACGTCTTTCTACCGATTGACCGATGTTGATCAACAGAGAACCGGAACCACTGGTTGGATCGTAAATTTTGATATGTTTGTGGTTTTTCAGGTGCTCAGCCATAATTTCTGACATCAATACCGAGACTTCATGGGGAGTGTAGAATTCTCCGGCTTTTTTCCCCGCATTCGCAGCAAACGAACTGATCAGGTATTCGTAGATAAAACCAAGCACATCATAATCATGCTTGTCTTTCATCGGAATACCATCAATCAGGTGAATCAGATTCATCGCCGCTTTGGTTTGTGCTGCTGCACTTTCACCCAACTTGCTTAGTCCTGTTTCCAGGGTAGTAAAAATACCGTCAAACAAGTCTTTATGATCTGGATTAATCAAGCGGCTGAACGCCGATAACGCATCACGCACATAAGCAATGTCGAAATCTTTACCATCACTGATCCAAGTTGAGAACAGATTGTCATAAGCGATGAAGTAACCTAATTCGTCTTGAATGTATTTGAGGGTGTCGGTATCGCCCTCATTCAATTCCTTGATCGATTGCTCATCAAATTCGTTTTGGATTAAGAACTGAATTTGCTTATCAGACAAAAATTTATAAAAAATGAAGCCTAAGATATAATCTTTGTAATCGTTTGCTTCGATTTTAGAACGCATTTGGTTAGCCGATTCCCAAATCTTGGCGGCCAGTTGTTGTTTATTCATGTTTTACTCTAATTACTATTCATCAATGACTGAGCAATGCGCTTAAATGAGGCAAAGCAGGTATCGAAATCGGGTGTTTCTGTATCAAACACCATTGGGGTGACAAAGTCTGTAAACCTTTGAATAAACAGCGGGTTAGACTCTAGCTCTTGCAAACCTAGCTGTAATTCTTGGACAGGGTTGGCAACAAACTCCGCATGCTGATTACCAAATCGCATAACGTCTTCTTGTAACACGGTTTGGAAAAGGGGCATAAGAGTTTCAAAATCAAGTTTCTGCTCTGCGTCAATACAATGTACATCGTAGATATGGCGTATCAACGTAGCATCATCTTTGCGCTCAAAATCTCGTTTGACTAGCATGGTACGGCGCAGCATAGAAATGACTTTCTCCACCAAAGTGGATTGAACGGAGATACAAGAAAATGCGTTGACTTCGTGAGGCTGATGATACAGCTCAGCAACCAGTGATTGAATGCTACGCTGTTCTATTTGAAGCAGAGGTATGGTCTCCATGAGTTCCAGTTTAATGATTGGGCGCAAGCAAGGTGCTTGTCTAAATTGCTGTGGGTATTTCAGTTCATATTCGACGTAGCGGTATTCATCACGGGCTTTTTTTTCTTTAATAGAAAAATGGCTTGATTGGTGAGTTAGAGATTTTTCTATTTGTTGCACCAGAGCTTTACGTGTCGCCTTGCGCTTGTCACGACCGAATGAGTTAAATGCATCCGTTGGGATGAGTTTGATGTCGACATCTTCCGACATCCTGAGGATTTTTACATTGGATTTAGCCAGTGCCGTCCCGCCAGAAAAGACCATTTGATGCGTATCAAAAGCAAGCTTTGCTAACTCAGCAAGCAAAGCCACTACCCAGTAATCTTTTTCAATAATGGCTGGGTTTCCGAGCTCTAAGGCATCGGAAACCTCTAAGAATTGATCTTTTAATTTTTTCATTTTTAACTTGGTGAGTTAAGTACGCGATTACCAACAACCAGCTTGCGATTAAATTGCTTAGGATTCCACGAATACTGCACAGATGAAGGGATTTGTGTGCTATTACCGGAAAGACTTTGCAACGATAGACTATCTACTTCGAAGTCTACGCCTTTCATCTTAAGAATTTCACGTAAAATCGCATCGGTGCCACCAGGATTCGTTGGCATTAGGCGACCTGTGAGGCTGTTCTTACGTGCTTTAGTATACAGGCCATATCCGATTTTCATCAGTTCACCTTGCTTGATCAATTGATTAAGCGCACGGCCGATCTGGTCATAACTGGCAATGTCTTCAAAATCTTTGCGTTCAAAGACGTAACGTCTCGAACGTTTCAACTTTTGATTGATTCGATCTGCTGCTGTCATAGGACCTCCTTCTTTATGTATAGGAAGTATACACTAGAGGAAATAAAACAGGAATAAATACGACATCATCTCAAGAATAGATACGGCATTAAAACTAAAATAATATTTTTAAAATATTGATTTATGGCAAATATTGTTAATTTTAATGAATGTCATATCGAAATATTAAACATAATGACCTTGTTTATGAATCAATATTTTCGGATAGTTTCAGAGCATCTTCAATTTCAACACCCAAATACCGAATTGTGTTATCGAGTTTGACATGCCCGAGTAAGAGCTGAACTGCCCGAATATTTTTAGTTCTGGCATAAATCAAAGTTGCTTTGGTTCTTCTCATCGAATGAGTTCCATATAGATATTCATCATACCCAGGTTCTCTTGCCTATCGTCGAATTATGCTGGCGTAATAACTATAACTCATAGGATTACCGATTTTACGGGGACTGGGAAAAAGATAATCAGAAGTAGTTAACCTTCGAAGTGATACCCACAGTGTAATGGATTGAGCTGTTTTTGAGGTTATTTTAAATTGAACATCGCGATTAGTCTTGTTTTGCCGATAAAACACTCTGTTAATGGATAACACCATTATTAATAATATCACGAACCTTGATCCTGAGTAGATCACATGATCTCAACTTGCTATCAATAGCTAAGTTGGGGAAATCAATTTATTGAATATTCTAATTAACTTCTATCCTTGTTCCGGTCCGCCATATATCTTCGATCCTAAATGGTTTTTTCTGACCGGTTGGATGACCTTTTTTTAGTCCACATGGCATTTTCCTAGTGAAGCTATTAATTGGCCTTAAAAGTTTAGCTAAAAATTGAGGGAATGAGTAAACACATAAGTATTCAAATAGGAAATAGAATTTTTCATCATGTAAAGCCTAATGGTAGTGGTTGGCTTAAATGATTATGGGGCATAGACATGCCGCGATGATCATGCCCGATATGTCCTTGGACATGAATGAGTTAAGGCATTTGCTTAATTTAGTATTTTCCAAATTAATTAAGGTATGGTAAATAAGCTCTGAGTAATGTCTAGCCCAGATGGACAACTCGCTGCTACCAAGATACTTTAACACAGATTTGATATTTAAGGCCGTGTTGACATAGTCAATCACGGCCCACCATTTGTTACTTATTAAATTTATTCATTAATGCTTTGAGTTTTTGTTCAGATTCATCTTCAATGAGCTTGTTAAGATCGCTTGGTTTGCATTGTAGTTGCTTGTCAAGGAATGCAAGAGGCTTATCCTCTTTGCCCAATGAATGTATACCGGATTGAATACGCTGACGCACTTGCTCCCATAAGAATGCAACTTGGTTAGGCTCTGTCGTGTAGTAGCCAATAGGGATGGTTAAGCCGCCAAAACCCAGACTTGGGTCGATTTTCGCGTGGTACTGAATTAGCGCAATACCATTTTCGCCAGGGAATACCATAATTTCAAGGTGCGATTCAGACTTACCTTTAGCAAACACTCGTAGCTTATCGGTAGTTCGACTACCAAACATATTCTTGATGCGTGTACGCTCATTGTAATCACTAGGTTCAGTGTGAAAGACCAGGTTTAGGCTACTGTTTCGCTCCCCTAAATTGAGGTCTTCATTCATCCTTTCTATGAATGATTCTAGGCCCAGACTCGCCCCAAATAGCTCGTTTGTTGCTCCCAACCAAATCCCATGTTGCATGCGCTGTTTCATGGAGTGGCGCTCAACCCATTTAGACAGAATCTCACGGTTTCGTGCCGCATATATTGGGCCGATCATCATCCGTTGAACTTTGCTATTACCATAGCCGGTTTTCTTGCGCTGGCGGTCATGTAATAACCGACCTAGCTCCAAAATTCCATTGTGTTTAACGTAGCGGCGGATCACTTCATCTTGTGCAAGATCGCAGTAATCGTTAAGTGTAGTTGTAGCAATATCATGATTTCTATTGTGCAGCCATGATATTGCCTCATTTTTCAAACCTGAGCTCTCCATCAACGCAACATGCTCACTCTTGTAGTCAAGTAGTGTTGCGTCTAAACGGATACCTTTAAGTGGATCATGGTACGCATGAATATCCAATGACACCTGCTGTTTAAGGCCTGATTGCCCTACAGATGCACGGTTAACACGATAAAGTCGAGCCTTAGGGCTACGTAATGCGCGCTTGCTTTTAATATCAGGTAGGCAAGCTTGAAAGCGGCTAAATTGCTCTGAAATAATATCAGTGAAGTCGCTACGGTTTACCTTACGAGGTAGCTCTGGTAAACCTTTCTGTAACTCTGCGGAGCATTTCGGCTGAATGTGACCAGTACACAAATCGACAAAGGTGAAGTCGCGAAAATTTTCGACGTCTTCAATGGCAATACCTTCATCAGCTGCGCCCTCTCGGCGCTGCATGTTCAGTTTTGTGGTGGTGGATATATCACCTTCATCATTAAAGCGAACCAATCCAGTGTCAATAATCTCGTTCACCAGAACCTGACGTTCATGCTCTTGTAGCCCAAAGAAGTTTCCTAGCTCAACCGGAGAGACTGTCTCTATCTGTGCAACCAAGAGTAACGCGGACTCAAGTATGGCAGGCAGCACCGCTTTATGTGTGACATCAATATCCAGACTTACCTTTTGTGCTGGTGCCAGTACGGTAATGCTTTGAAGTACTCGATCATAATCGGCTGGAACCTCAATCCGCTGGGTGGCCTTGGTATTCAGTTTCAAGGTTGTCTTATGCATGAGTCGCCTCCTTGTTTTCAGCGGAACTGGTTGTTTCGAGAGCGCTTGACTTAATGATTAAAAACTCAGAATCAGAGGTGTTTTGCTGGCGACGAATATAATCGTATACGCGAGCTAGTGGGGCTCCTTCATTGGCTTTTGTCCACATGCTGCCAGCTCCGACAACAACTAGTCGCTCTTTGGCTCGTGACAGTGCCACGTTTACCCGTGCTTCATCAGTCATAAAGCCGCCTTTGTTATCTGAGTTGTGACGTACCAAGCTAAGCATAATGATGCGGTTTTCAGAACCTTGATAAGAGTCGATAGTGTCGATCTTTACCATGTTTCTGATTGGTACTGCCCATGAGGCGCTTTCCAAGCGCTGCTGCAGCAATTCAACCTGGTTTCGATAACCAGTGATTACGCCAATGGCAGGGGTTGAGTCCTTTTCATTCCATACTTGTAGCTGCTCTAAAGCTTCTTCGTCAGCAATTAGCTGTTCAAGTAAGCTGCTCAATAGATCGACTTCCGCTTCGTTGGCAACACCTTTATTGGCATTAGTTTCTAGCACCTTGCTTTCAGAGGTGTCAATCCAAGATACAGTCTTGTTCCATGGGGTGGGAAGCCTTTCCATCCACTTAGGTGCTACCTCACGGCCAGTCTGCAGGTTGCCATTGTAAAAACACTGACTGATGATCTCCCCAATCGCAGGAGCCATACGGTACTGCTTTGACAGCATGTGACCGTCATTAAGATTAAAGGCGCGTTCAAAGTCAGTACGTTTAACCTCTTCCATGCTCATCGACAAATCGCGAGACACCTTGCAAATGTGATCAGGGTCGTAGCTTGGTGTAAGCTGCTTATGATCACCAACCAATAGCACGCGCTTTGCGCTTTGCATCGCAATAGCGAGCTCAGAGAAGGTTGCTCGACCAGCTTCGTCAATCACTACGAGATCAAAGGAGCTCTTATCTAGCTGATAGCCACCGTGGCCGATACCTACAAGGGTGCCAACTACTAGTTGACGAGTGCGGGCAGAGAATGCGGCGTAACCGGTTTCATCGGTAGCGAGACGCTGATACCAGTGATGCGCCACCTTAATTACTTCAGCCATGCGCTCGACGCGCTGCGGATTGTTTACTTGGCAGCGCTCGGCAATGATGTTTAGCACTGCATGTAAAGGCTTACTGTGGGCAAGCACCTGAGCTGGCATGTCAGTGTGAGCTGTCAGGCGACGTTCAAGAGAGCTAGTTAGGCTATCTACGCGGCGCTCTGCTGCAAGCAAAGTGGCCTGTTCTACTTCTTTTAGGTTATCTGGATTAGTAATTGCTAGTTTAGCTTCACGCAGTTCGCTTCGGGCTCGGGTGTATTCGAATAACTCACGGCCACTACTGCGGTATAATGCTGCGGAATCCAATACAAACTGCTTAGGTAGTTTCAGCCGTGCAGCCAGAGATAACATTCGCACTTCGAGATCACGGTGGAATGCAGTACGAGTTTGATCCTGTAGGGCACTTGCGTGAACATCTAACATACCTTGACTAATGCGGCCGCGATCGCCAAGCCGCACGATGCTTGGTATCTTGAAGTTTACTTCTGACTGCTCACGCTTGCTGTTCAATTCGCGTACACGGTTAGCCACTTCATCAGCAGCGGTGTGGGATTGGCTTACAACCAGTATCCAGCGTACACCCACCTCGTTTAGTAGGTAGTCCAGTGCAGCACTCAAGATAGTAGTTTTACCTGTGCCAGGAGGTCCCATAAGCACACTTAGTGGGTTTTGCAGCAGGTACAAAAACGCCTCATTCTTAGACTCATCCAGTCCGTATCGCTTGATCTGTTCGTTGGTTGGCATTGGCAAAGCAGGTGGCTGTTCGCCCTTTGGCCCAGTGATAAAACGTTCTGTAAGATCCTGCATCACTGCATCGCCTGAAAGCACTCGAGTAAGAGCGCGCTCACGGCGTTCCCAACTTACATCATTACCTGAATTAGAAAGGGTAAGTATGGTGCCCACGCAGATGTTTTGCATACGAAAATGGTTGTTACGCCCTTCATCCGTAAAAACCAGGATGCCATTGCCGGATTTGTGCACATCTAGCTGGCCAAACTTTGTGTCATGATCGTCAGTGGTTACGTTTATAACATCGTTGTCACCAAACTCGAAAGCATCAATGTTTTCGTTAATCAGCACATGAACGGCGCCATCGATTTCTTTTGGTTCTTTAATCACAGTTACGGTTGGCAGGGTCTCACGCTCAACCTCAACCAGTCGCTTCCACAGATTTTTGATTGGCACGTTGCCAGCGTTTGAAGCTGATACCAACTCTTTAACTGCTGGCTCGATTTCAAGTGCATGTTGGACAACGTGCAGGGTCTTAACGAACTCAATCAGATCAATATTAGGATCCCCAAACTTTCCCTTTTTAAGCAGGAAAGGCTTCTCTACTGGCATAGCAGTGTTGCCATTTTTCTTGGCATTACGGGTATCGTTGACTATCTCGCCGGTGCCTAGACGGCCATAGAAGATCCTGTTAATCGTCAGGGCATCACCATTCGCTTTCATTACTACGGTTAACTTATGGGAGGCACCGTAGAAGAATAAGCGTAGGTCATTGCGCTTGCGGACTGATAGATGGTAGCAGCCTGAGTCCATCTCAAACAATTCACCATCAGGACTAGTAAAACCATGATTCTCAATGATCATCGGCTCGATGTCAGCTGGCTCAGGCTCGTTGGCAACGGTCATGGTACGTCGCAGCATATCCAAGTTGAGAGGTACTACATTTTCCCCCCCAAGGGCGTTACGGAGTTCGTCACGGATCTTTTTGGCTCCGGTATGTATACAGCCACCGAATAGCTCATCCACGATCATATAAACCGCATAGCGATCGCGAGCAGTAGCGCTTACATCAGTCTTTGGCGAATAATCGGAGTTACTCGGTGCAAGACCATCTAGGTCAAGATCGAACATATCCAGCAGCAGGATACTTAGCTTACCCTCTATTTCACGTACCAATATATTTTCAGGTTTAAGATCGCCGTGGCTAAGTTCAAGATCATGTAGGTTATGGATAGCACGAATGATAGCATCCGCCAGATCGTAGCGTTGCTCATAAGGACGATCACTTCTTTCCATCCATTGCTCAAGGTTTTCGCCTTCAGCAAATTCTTGAACGATGTGGGTGCCCATCATACCGCAGCCAAACTCAATTAGTTTAGGAATAGGTAGAACATTAGTGGATGCCACAGAACAACGCTCAAAGAAGTGAAGCAGGCGCTGAGACTGACCGTGATTGTCTTTATTAGGTCGAGCGTTCATAAAGATCCGCACTGAGCAATTTAAGCCATCAGCAGTAGTTGATTTGTAGGACATGCGCTGACGTAGCATGTCATTGTCAATATCGCCTAGTTGTTGGTACACGCTCAATGGTATGGTGTTATTGCTATAGTCATGCAACTGTTCGAGGACACGTTCTTTGTCCTCATTGGTCTCAATGTTCTGATAATTAAGTAACAGAGACAGCTGTTTCAGCATCTCCACAGCGTCTTGGTGGCGGTCGTTTGCATTGATCTCAAAACACTTCTGAATAAAACCATGCAGCTTACCTTCAAACGGATCATTGGATGGCTCAACCCATTCAGGTGGCGCCTTTGCTGGCAGTGACAGCTTCTCACCGTAGGCTATTTGGTAGCAAAGCACACCGATTTGGAAGACATCGATAGCCTGTCCAAGAACATCAGTAGCCCCAGAAGCGTCTTCAGGAAGTATGATGCCAGAAGTGGACAACTCTTGGCGCATATCACTGATAGACTTGTGCCCCTGATCTGGAAATTTAGCACAAGTCAGACCACTGACAATTATTGCACTGCGTTCTTTGTCCCACCATAGGCGACGAGCACTTAGATCTCGGTGATACACGCCCATAGAATGCATACCAGCTAGCGGTGTGAGTAAGGCTCGCAACAACAAAGTACGGTTTTCAACACTTGGTTTGAAAGAGTCAAGGTACTCATCTAGGCGATCAGCAAGTGGGGGGAGCTGGTACACTTCAGCCATATCAACAGCTAGAGTGTCTTCTTGTAGGTAGTGCTTGGGTTCCAACAGATAATCTTTGCCTAACTGGCTATCTTGTTTGCGAATGTGGCGTTGAGTTCGGTCTTCGCGCAAGCCGTAAAAAGCTCGAACAGACATATCAGTCCCCACATGAGCAAGCTTATTGAAGTCCCACTGGCGTACTTGGCCTTTGTCTTCAGGATCTCGTTCATGCTCAGCATCCCACTCATTGTAAAACCCGTTAGGGCCTTGAAGGTGAGGAGTTTTCTCGGTGATCACGTAACCTGCTTCATTGCGTTGACGAAGCTGCACCTTGTTTCCACCGCGCTTCCAGTCCTCAAATACCTTGATTTGCTCTGGGGCGAAAGGGCGCTTGTTTGGGTTCCGGCAAAAAAAACTTTCAGCTGCCGTTTCTGGCAAGATATCACGATAGGCGTGAGGGTTACCGATGGTCTTGAACTCATCCAGTGAAACTACGAAGCCTTTGTCTTTTGGTGACTTTTGGGTAACTACTGCCGAGCCAGAAAGTACCACCATTGCTTGAATCTCATAGAACACGTTACCCCAAAGTTTTTTAAGCTCTTGGTCAAACATGCTCTTGATGCGCTGTGCGTGCTTACGTTTTGTATCAATTGGCGATGGATGTTTGATCTCGCGACCAGAAGGAGTAGTCTGAATCCAGTGTTCGTCTTCCATATGGATTTTACCAGACCAGTTCTTTAGCTCGACCATAAGGATACGGTCTTCTGCGAAAATAAGCACATCGAACTCGAGGCTTTTACGCTTATTATCTAACAGCAGTATCCCTGCGTAGCCTACCCAGTGTTTTGGTAGGTTTTCCTCAAGAACACGGATCGCATCGTGTTCACTTTTGTCTAGTCCTTCAGGGGATGCAATATGTATTTTCATTGGACGGTGTCCTGCTGCGAAATTAGATAGCGGGTGAAAAGTGAATATCGATTGACGGCGTGAACGTGAGGCTGAGTACAGAAATAATCAAAGAAAGTAATGTCGTCTCTTAGTAAGGACTTCCAATTTTTGGATAGGGTGTTAACCAGACACTTCAAAGCGCCTAGCTCAATACCCTGTTGGCCAAGTGACCCGAATGAGGGGGTGTTCATATTTTCGTAAGGTTCATTTGTGGGGACATACCCCACTGCTCTCGTCCTGACGCGAAAACAAACAGGCATGCCTAGAAATAAGTGCATTGATGATAAAGAATAATGGCGTTAAATCAAAGTAGAAGTAGGCAACGCATTCCTAAATTGTGATTCAAAAAGTGTTAAAAATAACAAATGTGCTAGTTCTAGGTTGTTATCCGTACTAATGACCCTATCTCTACATTTTTCACATCTTAAAGTAAATCCTTTGAAATTTAACCCTAATTAGTTTTGAGGGCTCTTCTCTAATCTGATATGGAAAACAGCCTTATATCTTGGATTGAGTTTTTCATTTAATGCAGTAGCATTGTGCTTAACAATTTTGCAGCAAGTCGTTGCAATTAGAGTAATTGAGTACGGCTACTTCATGCTCCCAAAACTTCGATTGTAACAGTGTTGATTTTGGATTGGGCTTTTCGTGCGATAGAAACTCATTAACCATATGTAATGGCTATCAAGTATCCCCCAAACACGTTTCGGGGCAAAAGCGAGTTAGTTGTACCAATGTGATTACCAAATAAGACTCGATCTGACACTATTGATGATCTGAGCTAGACCTAATCTGATGAGATGGATGCCCTGTATGGCGTCAATTGTACCAAAATGAAATAAATATATTGTGAGATCTCTGACTTCGACTGACAGATCATTTTTAGCTATTTAAATTGAACGCTTAAGTGTTTACTGTTCCATTGTTCCCGAAATCCCTATGAACTGTATATTTTGTCTCCCGTTATTAAATGAAAAGGATTCAGTTATGGATATTCGAACTACTCTCCGGGCTGCGAGTCTTTCTCTCGCTCTTGTAAGTACGGTTACTGTTGCCAATGAAGCCCTGGTGTTTCAGACAGATTTCGGCCTAAAAGATGGGGCAGTATCGGTTATGAAAGGGATATCTTTCAAGGTGAATCCTAGCCAGCCTATTTATGATCTAACACATGAAATTCCACCTTATAATATTTGGGAAGCTTCATATCGCCTTTACCAGACTCTACCATACTGGCCCAAAGGGACTGTCTTTGTAAGCGTGGTGGATCCGGGAGTGGGCACTGACAGGCGCTCAGTGGTTATCAAGACACAGAGTGGTCATTACATAGTCTCACCGGATAACGGAACATTGACCTTGGTAGCTGAACACTTTGGTATTGAATCTGTACGTCAGATTGACGAGAAGTTCAACCGTGTATCTGGCTCTGAAAAATCATATACTTTTCATGGACGTGATGTATACGCATATACTGGGGCACGACTTGCTTCAGGTATTATTAGCTATGAACAGGTGGGGCCGCTGTTACCAAATAAAGTAGTAAAGATCCCTTATCAGACTGGTGTAGCTGAAAGGGATGGAACTCTTAAGGGGACTATTCCAGTTCTAGATGTACGGTTTGGGAATGTCTGGAGTAATATCAATGACAGCCAGGTCAGTAAGGTGGGTATTCACAAAGGGGATCAGGTCTGCATTAAAATAAGTGAAGGGGATAAGATCCGGTATGAAGGCAAAGCCCCATATGTCAGCAGCTTTGGTGAAGTTCCTGAAGGTCAACCTTTGGTGTATCTCAACAGCCTGCTACAGGTATCGGTAGCACTCAATATGGATAACTTCGCTGCCAGATACCAAGTGCAGTCTGGTGATAACTGGCGCATCAGCCTAAAAAAGTGCTCAGATTAAAGGGAACTGGCAACTACACAAAATGCTAATTAAGGTCTGGGTTTTCCACTATATTTACATGCACCTTTGATTACTTAACCCATGACTGGTCTGGCGCAGCAGGTATTCCCGTGGCGAACGGTCAGTACACTGTGCAGATGCTGCCCGCTCAAAGAATCTCGGGCAGTTTTGAGCGAATAGCCGACTTAACTTAACATATTACTATGGTGCAAACTTACGTTGTGTTTCGGTTATGCACCATAAAGCCAATTAGTTGAGTCTTTCTTATTAACTCTTTTAATTAGTCATTAGATTTTCTAGGTGACCCCATCCAGTTTAACTTTTTTAACAGGAGTAGTGTGCAACACATTTTGGGGCATAAATGATTTAGACAAACGACCAGAACGGGTCACCTCGTATTGACAGCCTCTCTCTGATTCCCCCAAAATCCCGTCGTGTTCCTGACATTATTTTTTGTCCCGAGAAATGAATTACCCATTGACCTAATGATTTCCGTTTATTAGCGTAGTCAGACTTATCCATGATCCGGTCGCTTGTGAGGATCACCTTCGGGCAGCGACAGCAACACTCCTGTAGCCTGCAAGGGAGTACACACTGTGTGGTACATCTGCGCACCTTTGGAAGCAGATATCGTCAGTCTGATGACGATGAAGGTCTCTTAATCTCATCCATGATGGCCAACAGGCCAGTCACCCAACGGGGAACACATTTCCCATTGGGTCAGGTGTTCTCCGTTGTTTTATCAGGAGAATACCATGCAACAAAATATCACCCCGGCCACGGTGCACACTGCGCCCGTGTCTGAACATTCCCCTTTTGCTGACCTTTTTCCGCAAACCAGTTCACTGGAGCGGATGCTGTTGGAGCACACGTTCGTTAAAGCTGCCGCTGTGCTATGTGAAAACTATCGGCGTGATCGGTGGCAGTGCCGAAAGGTGTCAGATACTGTTGCTTATGTCGTACCAACACGGTCGGATGCATATGTTGTCAACGTCAATACAACGGGCTTTAACGGCGAAGTTTCTGCTGATACGTTCGGATTGATGGTGACCTTGACCGTATTAGGTTATCTGGCCGCACTCATGAAGCAAGGCGAGTATGCTGAGCAGTTTTGTAACCTGCGGGAATATGCGGCGTTACTGCATCCCCAGGCTCAGTGCATCCGGGCGGCTCTGGGCTTAAAAGGAGACTGTGATGCCAAATAATGCACACATTATGCTGGACAGTCTTGCGCTGTCGGCCGTATTTCCCGATAAGACCCCGCTGGAACGGTTGTTTCTGGGGTTCCTGCTGGCCAATACCGCGTCAACGTTATACGGCGATTACCAGCCTGAACAGTGGACGAGCCGACACGTGTCTGAGTCACTGATCTATCTGGTGCCGATGCGGGCAGAAACCTATTCTGTTTACCTGCCGGACACGCAATTAACGGTCACGCTCTCCGCGGATGCTTTCGGACTGGCGGTTACCTCAATCGTATTGGCCCGTGTTGTGGTGCTGGATGAACCGAATGAGGAAACGTATCGGTTCTGTGCATTGCAGGAGTACGCGCAGCAGCACCCTGAAAACGACCTGATAAGAATGGTCATGACACTGAAGCCTGAAGAAGCGGCTATCAGCCTGTCATTTATTCATAACAACAATAATCATCACTGACGTTATCAGCGCATGAGGCTGTTAACGCTTTTCTTAAGCGCCTGACCAGGGAAGCAAAAACACCTTCCCGGCCTCGGGCGGGTGTTTTCTTTATTTAACGTGAAATCAAGGAACACCATCATGAGCCCTATTTTTTTACCGGCACCGGATGATGCCGACACCGCAGTACATGAGGCATTGTTTACTGCGCAGGTAACCGGCCTGAGACAACATCCGACAGCGTCACAGCCATTGCTGACAGATACCCTGACGATAGGGGAAGCCTCCACCATTACAGAAGTGGTGCAACGCCTGAGGGTCATTCACATTTTGGGGGACTGGCCGGCACTGGAGACGTTATCCGGTCAGTGTGAGCGGGCTTTTTTTCCGCTGACCGTCATGATTGTTGACGCGCAGGACAGAAAAGTGCTCGGTGGCCGATTTGATGACGAAATTGTCTGGGCGCAGCCGGTCACGCTCACGTCGGAACGTTTGTCACTGAAACGACAGCAACAGCGATTATGTCAGGCTGCAATGCTTGAGCAGAGCTGGCAGAATGCGCCGGCGGCCCGTGCGTTATGGCATCAGGCGCATTTATTGTCACTGCATGGGGTTTCCTCCTGTTATCAGCAGTGCCATGAAGTGCGGGATATTCTCCGGTATGGCGTCTCCGTCAGTGTCTTTTCTGAGGTGACGTTATGACCACGTTACGTTTAACCGTCTGGCAGGTGATTGCGGCTGCCTTGCTGAAACGGCATTTTGGCCTGAGCCTGACCGATACGGTCCTGTGTGAAACCGACACGGTGGCAGCACTGATAGCCCGCGGTGTCCAGCCTTCAGAAGCCATTAACGAACTGGTGGATAAATACGACTTAATCCGGCTGAACACGCAGGTTATCCCGCGCAGTACGCCTTATCTGGATATCCACGATGAGCTGACGGTCATTTTTGACAGCGGTTTGGCTGACAGGTTGTTAAAGCAAGCCAAACCGTAATCTTTTTTTAATCACCTTTTTTCAATCTACCCATCGGGGGAACGACTCCCCTAACGGGCGGTTCCTCCGGTTTATTTTTATCGCTCAAGTGAGGAACTTAACTATGGCAGAATGGTGCATCAATCAACTGGAAATTACCGGCAAATCCGTTTGTATCGATGTGATGCAACAGTGGGTCTGCGGGGAAGAAGTCCCCCGTTATCGTCAGGCGGTGTTGCAAAGTTTACGCCTGTTTCTGGCTGGCTGCGCGGGGATACTGAAACCCACCAAACCGCAAACCTACACCCCGTACCCGGCGCTGGTGCGCGGTACGGCGGTGCCAACGGCGCAGCATCTGGCCTTTGAGCAGTGGCTGCTGCTGTTGCAGAATAATGTGCCGTTGAATACGGACAATATCAAACGCATTGATAACCTGTACCGCCAGTCCGGTCTCAGCCTGATGTCGTGGGACAAAGTGCCGGAAGCCGCACGGGATGTTATCGCCCGTCTGCTGACCCGCCAGTATACCGACTGGTTTGGTATGGTGGGCTGGTCTGATACGCTGGATATCGGCGCATGCTGGGACAGGTTAGAGGTTTATCCGCAGGCGGCACAGCCCTGCGATATGCTGATGATTATGGCAACCCATCTGGCCACCGAAATCAACGGCAACAGCACGTTGCTGAAAGAGATCTCTACCACGGCGCAGTTTTATGAAGAGCAATACGGGCTGGAATGGCCGTTTGGCCACCATGTTCGCTGGGAGCGCCGGAATGTCAGCAGTTTAACCGTGCGTTTTGATTCTCCCTGGGCACCGCCTTCGGCGGAGTTGATGGGGGAGCTGTCTGCGGTGTTTGACTGTGAAATCCGCCACTGGTACAGCGAAGCGTCAGGTCAATTCAAAGGCTACGACTGTTATGATCAGGGCGAGCATGTGGACAGCGGCCACGGGCAGTCAGGACGGGAAAACCGGCCGGCACTGTATCTGGTCGCCAGTGAACAGACGGAAACGGCACTGGCCCTGCCGGCTATCGCCGTCGGGCAGTAACAGATTTATTTTATACGAACTGACCACGCCAACCGAAAGGGGAACCTGTTCCCTTTTCGGGGCGTGTTTTCCTTTTGTTTTTTTGTTTTGTAAGGAAAACACACAATGGCCTCTCGAACCGATCATCAGAAAGCATTTATTTCACTGTTTAAGCAAACAGCCCGTTATCAGACCCGGTATCAGGTTTTCCGGGATTTTTGTAATTGTGCCATGGCGGCAATCCACAATAAGCACTGTTTCAGTGAGGAGCTGGAGCAGTATTACCTGAAAACCATCAAGAAGTACGAACGGGCCGATGTTGACCGGATTGTGCAGCTGTTTTCCCATGTGGTGCTCGGACTGGCGCAAGAATCCGGTGATTTTCTTGGTAGTGTTTTTATGCAGCTGGAACTGGGCAATAAAGATCTTCAGCAATTCTTTACCCCTTGGGAAGTGGCCAGAATGATGGCACAAATGCAGTTGCATGATGCTACCGAGCTGTTGCAGACACAACCGTTTATCACGATGAGCGATCCTTGCGTCGGGGCGGGTTGTATGATACTGGCAGCCGCCGATGTACTGAGGGAACAGGGGCATGATCCGTTGTGCAGCCTGTGGGTTTACGCGATTGATATTGATCCGCTGGCGGCCGTGATGGCCTATATCCAGTTCTCGCTGACCGGTATTCCGGCTGCCGTCACCATCGGCAATGCCCTGCATGATGGCGGTGACAAGCGAGCCCGTTACACGCCCGCGCATTATCTGGGTAACTGGTCTGCGCGTTTGCGGGAGGCGGAGCTTATCGCCGCCTGAACGCATTTCTTCAACGATGACTATTGCGCCTTTCGGGGCGCTTTTTTTTTATTTTTAAGTTGAGTTAATACAAATGGTTATGTTGAAAATTAAGCCGATTTTGTCAGTCAGTCAGGGGATGAACCGGGTCAGTTTAATTTTCACTTCCGCAAAAAGAGTTGTTCCTTGTTTCCGGCCGGGATTGACCGACACTGAGCCAAATCTGAACCGGAAGAGGAAATAATATGTTTCAATGTTTTAAATCCTGTTTTACCCGTGACCCTTCCCCGTCACAAAAAGCGCCCGGGCAAGCACCTGAAAGTGTACGCAATGCCGGAGGTTATTTCCGTCCACAGTCAGCAGAGGTACTGCTGGCAACTTCAGAGCGTGGCCAGTATCTCCGCCAACTGTGGGAAAACAGTGCGCTGCCCGCCGGGTTATATCAGCAGTTTTATCTGGATCCGCTCCGGCAATTGTGCGCCCGTGTGCAGCATGTTCCGGCCATACAAGAGGGCGTCTGGTCTTATCGCGGCGGGTTTATTGACCTTACCCTGCAATTTACGGCCTGTGCCGTGCGGCTGGCGAAAGGACATATGCTGCCTCCGGGGGTGGCGCCGGAAACCCAGGCCGCACAAAGTCTGCTGTGGCAGGCGGTGGTATTCTGGGCGGCGCTGTTTTACCACCTGCCACTGTTGCAGCAACTGGAAGGGGAACTGGAAGACGGGCATCACTGGCAGCCGGGATTGTGGATACCTGTGCGTCGTTTCCGCTTCCGGTTTCAGGCACCGGGGCCTGAGCTTCCTGTCCTTTATAAAACGCTGCTGGCTGCCCGTTTGTTACCGGAGGAAGCAGTGACCTGGCTGTCTTTAGTGCCCGGTGCGTGGCAGTGCCTGATGTTGCATCTTGGCGGATACCCGTCTTCTGTCCCGTTGACGGACTCATTGCTTCAGTCTGCCGCTGAGCAGGTGCAGTCACCGCTGCTGAATCCCGTTGAATCGTCTAAACCGGCTACCGATACCAGGCTGTCATCATCAGAACCCGATCCGGTTATTCCGCCTGTCACACCGGGAACAGCCCCTGCGCCCGACATCACCGAGGATACCCGGAGATTACTGTCATTGTTTCAGGCAGAGGAATGAAATTCTGATGAGAAATAATGCAAATGGTAACGATAACGATTCGAAATTGTCCGAACGCACTGCATCAGCGCTGGAAGGCCTTGTTTCTGCAATGTACAAAAGGTCATTATATGAAAAATGAAATAATTCAACGTGTTAATTAATCTTTCAGTTTATTAACGGGACATTTCTGTACCGGGACACAATATTACACACTAAGGAAACA
>NZ_JAQRFO010000041.1:0-39281 GCF_028598775.1 Xenorhabdus aichiensis | reverse complement strand
TATTAATTAACGAGTTGCAATCGTGATTGATTTATTTGAATTAATTTATGAAATGATGGCATCATTTTCCGGTTGTTATTTTGCTGAAAACTGTATAGGAATAAGCGAGATAATGTGATGAACCTAAAAATGATGGATGAAAGAATCATATGACCTTCAATGTGACAGAAGCACTTTCTGATTTTACCCGGCGCTATGTTGAATTGTGGCAGGAAGAGACAGGATTGCCGCCAGCCAGTAGCGACCTTTATGGTGTACCTTCTTCGTGTATTGAGCGGACAGGGGATGGGGTAGTGTACTGGTTGCCTAAGCTATTTTCTGTTCACGAAAAACTCAGCAAAGTGGAAACCGCGTTGGACATTCGCTTGCAGGATTCGATTCATGACTATTATGTTACACAGCTTGCCGGTGACATGACTGCCAGTTTTGAGGGGCAGAATCTCAGCTTGATTCAGGTATGGAGTGACGATGATTTTATCCGTTTGCAGGAAAACCTAATTGGGCATCTCGTGACACAGAAACGGCTTAAGCTTTCCCCGACGGCATTTATTGCTACGATTGATTCGGAAATGGGCATGATATCTGTGTGTAATTTGACTGGGCAGGTCATTCTTGAACAGTTTGGTAAACCTGAGCGAACCATTTTATCTGCCGATTTGGCGAGTTTTCTGTCGGTTATCAAGCCAGCCACATCGCTGTAGGTGCAGACATCAGTTTGTTTTTTTGTGAGAGATGTCTCACATGGGGCGTGAGATATCTCTATTAATCATGAAATGAATATCATTTTCGAATATTATTTTTATTTTATATCAATAGCATGCAAATGGTGATCACGATCTCCACTTTGTAAAGTCACTGGCCGATCCAATTCAGGTGGCTTGTTTCAACTCTCTGAATAATAGATCCTTTCACTGTTCCGTAAGGAACCACAGTAAAAAAATAACTAGGGAATGATACCAACAGGAAGTGGGTTCAAGGATGATGAGGTATAGGCAGGAGCGCCAATACTATCAATATAATGATTTTATAAGGAATAACTGACAGGGACGTATTTTGTCAGGGAATGAGCAGGGAGCGACCAATTTAGCCGGATTGCTATGACAATCAGTAAGAGGGGAGATTTTATCTCCCCTCTTTTTGTTTCATTTTATCCTGTTTTATTTCATTTTATCCTGCCGCAAGTTTTCCGATGAAATCATATCAGTGATACTCTTACTGCCCCAATGACGTGGTGGCAGCTTCTGTCATCTGAGCAATAGCCAAGTATCAGACGAAATATCATGAATATCGAACAACAAATTCTACTTAAATTACAGCTAATTGAAGCTGACATGAAAGCGGCTGGCCTGTGGCGAAGCCATCCTCCCAAGCCGGAAGCTTTTGAAAGCATCGAACCCTTTTCGATAGATACGATGTCCGCAGAAGAGTGGCTTCAGTGGGTATTAATCCCAAGAATGCGAGCCCTGATAGAACAAAATGCCAATCTTCCGGCGACATTTGATATCACACCTTATTTCGAAGAAGCCTATAAGGAAGAAGCAGAACGTTATCTACCGCTGCTTGAACATCTTCGGGAATTGGACAGCCTGTTTACACAGGGTACCTGATATGCTGGATATCATTTATCAGGACGATCATATTGTTGCGGTCAATAAACCTGCGGGTTGGTTAGTGCATCGCAGCTGGCTTGCCCGCCATGAAACGGTCTTTGTCATGCAGACGCTGCGTGATCAAATTGGGCAACATGTTTTCCCCGTCCATCGACTGGATAGACCGACATCCGGCGTTTTGCTGATGGCGCTGTCAAGTGAGGTGGCAAGAACGCTTTCCCAACAATTTGAATGTCACCATATACAAAAAACATATCACGCCATTGTACGCGGTTATGTTGAAGGTGATGGTATTATTGACTACGCACTAATGGAAGAGCTGGATAAAATTGCTGATAAATTCGCTGATACTGACAGGGAAGCACAATCAGCAATCACTCACTATCGTTCATTGGCAAAAGTTGAATGTCCGATAGAAATAGGACGTTACCCAACATCACGGTTCAGCCTGCTGGAGCTGATGCCAAAAACCGGGCGTAAGCATCAATTACGACGGCATATGTCGCATCTCCGGCATCCCATCATTGGGGATACCACGCACGGCGATTTGCGACAAAACCGAGGAGTTGCTAAGTATTATCAGACTGGCAGGTTAATGCTGCACGCCAGTCAACTCCAATTGGCGCATCCGGTGACAGGAGAGGATCTTCTTCTGACTGCCCGGTGGGAAGCTCCGTGGCAGCATTTGCTGGAGCAATTTGGCTGGCAGGGTATTGTACCTGAGTTGGAATGTCCAACCACTCATGAATGAACGCAGTACAAACAGGTTAAAGAGATCAATATTTATGGCAAAGATTGGTGTTTTCGTTGGTACAGTTTATGGCAATGCGCTGGCAGTTGCGGAAGAAGCGTTACAGATCCTTCAGCAGCAGGGGCATGAAGTTGAGGTTTTTGAAGATGCGACCTTGACACAGTGGCAAAAGTACCAGCAACAGGTTGTTCTGGTGGTCACATCGTCAACCGGACAGGGTGAATTACCCGATAATATCCAGCCACTTTATTCAGATTTGAATGATAAGTTGGGCCATCAGCCCGACTTACGTTATGGCGTTATCGCTCTTGGTGACAGTAGCTATGACTTCTTTTGTGGTGGTGGCCGCACATTTGACAAACTGTTACAGGAACAGGGAGCAAAGCGTGTGGGCGAAGTCCTGCTGATTGATGGTATTGACGTGGTTGAACCAGAAGTCTTTGCCCAGAACTGGGTTGAGGAGTGGGGCGCTTTACTGACAGAATAGATGTCACACCGCTTATGCCGAGCAGGATAAGCGGTGTAATGACACGGCTGGCGTGATTACTTACGAGTCAGTTTTTCTAAATCCGCTTCGATTTCTGCAATCTTATTGGCAACAACATGCTCAAGATGGCGGAGATCGTCGAGGATCTTGTGTTTCAAATCCACTTCTACTTGATCACGTTTACAAATTTGATCCAGTTCTTCAATCACATAACGCAAATTAGTGTTAATCTCTTTGACTTCTTTGTAACCTTGCGCTGAATTGTCGTCAGAGATAGTTTTGAGTTGGCGTGGATATTTGAATTTAACACTTTTGGCAAAAAATTCGCCTTTATCTTTACGGAAATAAATCTTCAGAATATCGTTATTCGCTTCCTGACGGAGGCTATAGCGATCAATATCTTCAGGATGTGTGATCCCCAAACTTTTCAAGTTATCGTACATAGAGCGCCTCACCTAATTGAGTGCCAAAAAATAGAGATATCAAAAAAATAGCGGATTTATTATCCGCTATTTTAAAATTTAGTCTATGTTTCTGAGCAGCTCATTAAGGCCAACTTTACCACGTGTTTTGGCATCGACCTTTTTCACGATGACTGCGCAATACAGGCTGTAACTGCCATCTTTGGAAGGAAGGTTACCTGATACCACAACAGAACCCGCAGGAACCCGGCCGTAATGGATTTCACCTGTTTCACGGTCATAAATTTTGGTGCTTTGGCCAATGTAAACCCCCATTGAAATCACAGCACCTTCTTCTACGATAACGCCTTCTACAATTTCAGAGCGTGCGCCGATAAAGCAGTTGTCTTCAATGATAGTCGGATTGGCTTGTAATGGTTCCAGAACGCCACCGATGCCAACACCGCCAGACAAGTGAACGTTTTTGCCGATCTGTGCACAGGAACCCACTGTGGCCCAAGTATCCACCATCGTGCCTTCATCCACATAAGCACCGATGTTGACGTAAGATGGCATCAGTACACTGTTGCGGGCAATATATGCCCCTTGGCGAACTGCGGCAGGAGGAACGACGCGAAAACCTTCTTTTTCGAAACGTGCTTGATCATAACCCGCGAATTTCATCGGAACTTTGTCGAAATAGCGACTTTCAGCCCCTTCAATGACCTGATTGTCATTAATGCGGAAAGAGAGTAATACGGCCTTTTTTAGCCATTGATGCGTTACCCATTGCCCTGCGATTTTTTCAGCGACACGTAATTTGCCGCTGTCCAGCATCTGAATCACCTGATTGACGGCGTCACGGGTTGCTTCATCAACAGTGCTGGGGGTAATGTCAGTGCGGTTTTCAAACGCATTGTCGATAATGGCTTGTATTTCGATAATGGACTGTAATTGCTGCATCAGTATGGTGTTCCTAATTGTCAGTCAAATTGAGAATATTGTTATACTTTATCCTTGGTGTTGAGGGTTTCTGTCAACCTTTCTGATAATTCTCCCTTGATTTTGTTATCCAGCTCCTGATGGTCTTTATCTGCCAGCACAAAAAAGTCTTCAACGCGCTCACCAATGGTGGTAATCCGCGCGCCATGCAGGGAAACGCCCAGTTCGGCGAAAATATTGCCCACGCGTGCCAGCAGACCGGGTTGATCCAGTGCAACCAGCTCCATATAAGAGCGGCGGGCATTTTGTGCTGGTAAAAAACTCACTTTGGTCGGCACATCAAAATGGCGCAATTTAGCGGGCAAATTACGTGCTTTGGGCGCTTTCGGATGCGGATCGTTCACGACTTTCAATAATGCTCGGCGGATAGGCTCATGACGATCGAGCGCCAGCGGATGACCATTAGGTTCCAGTACAATAAAGGTATCCATCGCCATTTCATCGCGATTGGTAAAGATCTGAGCATCGTGGACACTGAGGTTACGTCTGTCCAACTCCCCAACGACGGCTGCGAAAAGCGAAGGTCTGTCCTGACACCAGATAAAAATTTCGGTTCCACCGTGGGAAAATGCGGTGCTGATTAACACCATGGGCTCCGCAGATTGATGCTGGATCAAATGGCCGGCATGCCAGGCCAGTTGATCCGGCGTATGGCGCAGGAAATAATCCGCATGGCAGCGGCTCCAGATATTGTGTAATTGCTCTTCGTCGGTTCCTTCCTGTCGCAGTAGAGCTAATGCCTGTAAACGATTATGGCGGACACGTTCACGCAAGTCAGGCGTATTTTGTATACCTTGGCGCAACTGGGTTTCAGTGGCGAAATAGAGTTCGCGTATCAGGCTCTGCTTCCAACTGTTCCACAATTTGGAGTTGGTGGCGCAGATATCTGCGACGGTAAGGCAGAGCAGGTAATTCAGCCGGTTTTGATTTTTGACTTGGCCGGCAAATTGCTGGATGACATCAGGATCTTGAATATCCCGCCGCTGTGCGGTGACTGACATCAGTAAATGGTCGCGAACCAGCCATTCCACTAATTCGGCCTCACGGGTAGTCAGACCATGCTGGCGTGCAAATGTAAACGCATCTTTGGCGCCCAGTTCAGAATGATCGCCATTACGCCCCTTGGCGATATCATGGAAAAAGGCCGCTAGCCGTAAGAGTTCCGGCTGAGGAATGCGGGGATACAGTTCGACACATAAAGGATGGATCACACGGTTGTTTTCATCGGCGAAACTTTCGAGTTTTTGCAGTACCCGAAGGGTGTGCTCATCAACGGTATAAGCGTGGAAAAGGTCAAATTGCATCTGGCCGACAATATTGCTCCAGAGCGGCATATAAGCACCCAGAACGCTATGGCGGTGCATCGGGAGCAGCGCGTTTTTAACGGCACGAGGATGGCGCAGGATATCCATGAAAAGTTTTCGTGCTTCGGGCAACTCACACAAAGGATGTTTGAGGTTTCTACGGGCGTAGCGAAGCTGGCGTAATGTCGTGGAATAGATCCCCTTAATTTCCCGATGTTCAGCCATGTGGTAAAACATTTTTAAAATTGAGGTTGGATCTTGGATAAACAGGGTTTCATCGCTTAAGTCGATAAGATCTCCCCGTAACTGAAACGCTTCGTTCAAGGGACGGGGTTTTTCATCGGGCTGTAATGTCAGGATCGCTTCATCAAAGAGTTGAAGTAGCATGTCATTCAATTCACTGACACGGCGGGTCACGCGGTAGAAATTTTTCATCATCCGTTCGACAGGTTGATTGCGTTCTCCTTCATAACCGAGCAATTGGGCAACATTGAACTGACGTTCAAACAGTAGCCGATTGTCATAGCGGGTGACGACCAAATGGAGGGCAAAACGGATGCGCCAGAGAAAATCCTGGCATTCATTTAATTCATTGCGCTCCTCGCGGGTCAGGAAGCCGAAATCCACCATTTCATCCAGCGAAGCTGCCCCAAAATGGCGGCGAGCAACCCAAAGCAGGGTATGAATATCCCGGAGCCCGCCGGGGCTGCTTTTGATATCCGGCTCTAGATTATAACTGGTGCTGTGATAACGCTGGTGGCGTTCCCACTGTTCGCGGAGTTTTGCCGCGAAGAACGTTGCGGAAGGCCAAAAATCATCGCTGAAAATGTGCTTTTGTAACCGCAGGAACAGAGGCATATCACCACAGATCAAACGTGATTCAATCAGATTTGTGGCAACGGTTAAATCCGATAACCCTTCATGCAGGCACTCTTCAAAGGTTCTGACACTATGACCCACTTCCAGACGGATATCCCAGAGCAGGGTTATGAATTGCCCGATATTGTGGGCTTGATCTTCAGTCAGTTGGCTCTCGCTGAGAACCAATAAATCAATATCGGAGAGGGGATGCAATTCGCGTCGGCCATAACCACCTACTGCAATCAGGGAAAGTGAAGTGAGCTGATCGAAACCGTGAGCCTGCCACAGTCGTGTCAGGAGACGATCAATATAATCACTGCGGGCTAAAATCAGTGCTTCTGGTGAGATCCCCGCTTTGAATGCCTGCTGAAGCCACAATTGAAATTCATCAACATGCTGTTTCAATGCCGGGCGCTGAAGATCATTGAGGGAAAATTCCGCAGGAGAAAGGGGAGGAATGGGCGCGTGTGCAAAGGTGATATCAACTGACATATGCAGAAACCTATGATGAGAAAAACGTGAGATGAACAGACGTTATTGGCAGATAATGAAGCCCTTGGGGACAGTTTATGTACAAGGGCTTCGTTTATCAACGCCGTCTTAATCTACGTGATTTCTGCCAAAGATTGCAAAATCGCGCCAGCAGGCAATTATTCGTTAATCAGCACCGCTGAGATATGGGGTTCTTCTTCTTTGCGCAATGTCATGATTTCACAGCCATTATCGGTGACGACGATGGTGTGCTCATACTGAGCAGACCAGCCGTGGTCTTTGGTTTTGACTGTCCAGCCATCTTTCATGGTGCGGATACGGAAATCGCCGGTATTGACCATCGGTTCAATCGTGAATGCCATCCCTTTCTGCAATACAACGCCACCATCATCGGCATCATAATGGAGTACATGGGGTTCTTCGTGGAAGACCCTGCCGATACCATGACCGCAGTATTCGCGGACGACAGAGTAATCCTGCCCTTCCACATACTGCTGGATCGCTTTGCCAAGGCTGCGCAGGCGGATGCCGGGTTTCACCATTTTCAGCGCAAGGTACAGGCTTTCCTGGGTAACGCGGCACAGACGCTCGCCCTGAATAGTCGGTTTGCCGACAATGAACATTTTGGAGGTATCGCCGTGAAATTCCTCTTTGATGACAGTGACATCAATGTTGACGATATCGCCTTCTTTCAGCGCCTTGTCATCGCTGGGAATACCGTGACAAATCACATCATTGACGGAGATGCATACGGATTTCGGGAAACCGTGGTAGCCAAGACAGGCAGAAATTGCCTGCTGTTTATGGGTAATGTGATCGTGGCAAATACGATCAAGCTCACCTGTGGTCACACCAACCTTAACGTAAGGTTCGATTATTTCCAGAACTTCGGCTGCCAGACGTCCGGCAACGCGCATTTTCTGGATGTCTTCATCTGTTTTGATAGAAATAGCCATGAAATCGGTCCATTCAAGTCGGAAATTTACCCGACTGTTTGATGTTAACTAAGGAAAAATACTGGTAGTTATGGTATCAGTCCACAGAATATCTGCCAATAACCGTTGACAGATCTGCCTACCAGAAAGCGGTAACAAATGTTGGAGTTTGGAGGCGATTTGTGGTATAAAGCGCGCCGGCATTCTGCATAATTGTTTCTGCCAGATTCGGTTTTTCAGCGATGCTAAATTAACTCATTTGTGTAAATAACACACACGGATCGACACATACACCGGGGTGCTCTCATGTGGTTCGCTCTTCTATGAATAGCTTCGCAGTCAAAGAGTCGGTGTTATGGGATCTGTGGAGGCATAACCCCAATTAACTTTATAGAGGTTTAAAATGGCAACTGTTTCCATGCGCGATATGCTGCAAGCGGGCGTTCACTTCGGTCACCAGACTCGTTACTGGAACCCAAAAATGAAACCTTTCATCTTTGGCGCTCGTAACAAAGTTCATATCATCAACCTGGAAAAAACTGTTCCAATGTTCAATAGTGCATTGGCAGAGCTGAACAAAATTGCTTCCCGTAAAGGCAAAATTCTGTTTGTTGGCACCAAGCGTGCGGCCTGCGAAGCAATCAAAGAAGAAGCACTGGGCTGTGACCAATACTTTGTTAACCACCGCTGGTTAGGTGGTATGCTGACTAACTGGAAAACTGTGCGTCAGTCAATCAAGCGTCTGAAAGATCTGGAAATTCAGTCTCAGGACGGTACTTTTGACAAGCTGACCAAGAAAGAAGCGCTGATGCGTACTCGTGAGCTTGGCAAACTGGAAAACAGCCTGGGCGGTATCAAAGACATGGGCGGCCTGCCTGATGCTCTGTTTGTTATCGATGCTGAACACGAACACATTGCTATCAAAGAAGCAAATAACCTGGGTATCCCAGTATTCGCTATCGTTGATACTAACTCTGATCCAGACGGCGTTGATTTCATCATCCCTGGTAACGACGACGCAATCCGTGCAGTAAAACTGTACTTGGGCGCTGTGGCTACTGCTGTTCGTGAAGGTCGTTCACAAGATCTGGCTGTTCAAGCTGAAGAAGGTCTTGTAGACGCTGAATAATAAGGCATGCTCATTCTTGAGCCCTTATTGACCAGGTATTGAAATATATTGGTTAGGGGGCCTGTCACGGCCCCCTTTACATATCTGATATAGAACTATCCACGCGGAATATTATCTTCCCGCGAGACACATCGAGGAATAAAACAAATGGCTGACATTACCGCTGCTCTGGTAAAAGAACTGCGTGAGCGTACTGGCGCAGGCATGATGGAATGTAAAAAAGCACTGGTTGAAGCAAATGGTGATATCGAGCTGGCTATCGATAACATGCGTAAATCAGGTCAGGCAAAAGCGGCTAAGAAAGCAGGCCGTGTTGCGGCTGAAGGTGTTATCCTGGTTGAAGTTGCAGCTGACGCTAAATATGCGGGTATTGTTGAACTGAACTGTGAAACTGACTTCGTTGCTAAAGATGCTGGCTTCCTGGCGTTCGGTAAAGAAGTGATTGCTGCCGTTATGGCTGACAAAAATGCTGACATCGATGCACTGAAAGCTCAGTTCGAAGAGCAGCGTGCTAACCTGGTAGCGAAAATCGGTGAAAACATCAACATCCGTCGCGTAACTATCCTGGAAGGTGACGCAGTAGGTTCTTACCTGCACGGTGCTCGCATCGGTGTTCTGGTTGCTGCTGAAGGCGCAAGCGAAGAACTGATCAAGCACGTTGCGATGCACGTTGCTGCAAGCAAGCCAGAATACGTGAACCCAACTGACGTTCCTGCTGATGTTGTTGCGCGTGAACACCAGATCCAGATGGATATCGCAATGCAATCAGGCAAACCGCGCGAAATCGCAGAGAAAATGGTTTCTGGCCGCATGAACAAATTCACTGGCGAAATCTCTCTGACGGGCCAAAATTTCGTGATGGATCCAAGCAAAACGGTTGGTGACCTGATGAAAGAAAATAATGCTAAAGTTATCAACTTCATCCGTTTTGAAGTCGGTGAGGGCATTGAGAAAGTTGAGACTGATTTCGCAGCAGAAGTTGCTGCAATGAGCAAGCAGTCTTAATGTTCTAAACGGAGCCGCCGATTGGCGGTTCTGTTTTATCTCATGATGAATTTTTACATCTGGGCTGCATAGCATGGATGTGTAATTGTAATAAATCCCCAATATCCTTATCTGCTTAGGACTGAACACCATGGCAACCAATGCAAAACCCGTATATCAGAGAATCCTGCTTAAACTCAGTGGAGAAGCCCTGCAAGGCGCAGAAGGTTTTGGTATCGATGCCAGCGTCTTAGACCGCATGGCTCAGGAAGTCAAAGAACTGGTTGAGCTGGGTATTCAGGTCGGTGTCGTTATTGGCGGAGGTAACCTGTTTCGTGGAGCCGGTCTGGCCGAAGCAGGAATGAACCGTGTAGTCGGCGATCACATGGGCATGTTGGCAACCGTAATGAACGGTCTGGCGATGCGCGATGCCTTACACCGCGCCTATGTGAACGCTCGTTTGATGTCTGCCATTCCACTGAATGGAGTGTGTGACAATTATAGCTGGGCTGAGGCTATCAGCTTACTGCGTCACGGTCGTGTTGTTATTTTCTCTGCAGGTACTGGCAACCCATTCTTTACGACAGATTCTGCAGCATGCTTGCGCGGCATTGAAATTGAAGCGGATGTTGTGTTAAAAGCAACCAAAGTTGATGGGGTCTATTCTAGTGACCCTGCTAAAGATACTGAAGCTGTTCTTTACAGTAAGCTCACTTATCAGGAAGTATTGGAGCGTGAGTTGAAAGTCATGGATCTCGCCGCCTTTACTCTGGCTCGTGACCATAGTATCCCAATTCGTGTCTTCAATATGAATAAGCCAGGCGCACTTCGTCGTGTTGTGATGGGGGAAAGTGAAGGTACGTTGATTTCTCACGGATAATGCTCAGAGACACCGATGAAATTTGACGGTATGATCAGCGTACTGATGCGCCAAACTTAATGATACAGGGCCATGATATCTTATTTTGATATTCGTGGGCTACAAAATAACCAGTTCCCAAGGGTTTGTAACGTGATTAATGAAATCAAGAAAGACGCACAAGACCGCATGGAAAAAAGCGTCGAAGCACTGAAAAGCCAAATCAGCAAAGTTCGTACTGGCCGTGCCTCTCCCAGCCTGCTGGATGGTATCAGCGTCGAGTATTACGGCTCTGCGACCCCATTACGTCAGATTGCCAGCGTCGTTGTTGAAGACGCACGTACTTTAGCGATAACGGTTTTTGATCGTTCCATGACGCCCGCTATCGAAAAAGCGATTATGGCTTCCGATCTGGGTCTGAACCCATCTTCTGCTGGAACCATTATCCGTGTTCCACTGCCAGCACTGACAGAAGAGCGCCGTAAGGATCTGATCAAAGTTGTGCGTGGTGATGCAGAACAGGGCCGTGTGTCCGTCCGTAATATCCGCCGTGATGCCAACGATAAAGTTAAGGCACTGCTGAAAGACAAAGAAATCAGCGAAGATGAAGAACGCCGTTCACAAGACGAAATTCAGAAACTGACCGATAATTTCATCAAGAAAATTGATGAGGCATTGGCAAATAAAGAAACCGAATTGATGGATTTCTAATTGCCATTTCACGAATATAACGCCGCAGTTTTTGCGGCGTTATTCTTTGTATCACATTTCTTCCTCAAGCGATGGACATACCGAGCGGGACGGCTCAAACTATTGCGATTTTATGTCAGTAGAATACTCAGAGTATTAAAATGAAACGCTTAACTATCCTTGGCTCAACGGGCTCGATTGGGAAAAGCACCCTCTCTGTTGTCAGAAATAACCTGGATAAATTCCAAGTTGTGGCACTCGTCGCTGGGAAAAATATTGAAATCATGGCACAGCAGTGTCTGGAGTTTCGCCCTCAATATGCGGCAATGGCGGATGCACATTCAGCAACGGTATTACGGCAGTTATTGCAAGAGCAGGGAAGCCAGACAGAAGTGTTGTCCGGTAGGGAAGCCATTTGTGATTTAGCTGCGTTGGACGATGTTGATCAAGTCATGTCCGCGATTGTCGGTGTTGCTGGGTTATTGCCGACGCTGGCGGCTATCCGCAAGGGTAAGCAAGTCTTGTTGGCCAACAAAGAATCACTCATTACCAGTGGGCGTTTGTTCATGGAAGCGGTGAATCAATATCAAGCGCAACTGTTGCCCATCGATAGTGAACATAATGCCATCTTCCAGAGCTTGCCTGAATCTGTTCAGCACAATCTTGGAAATGCGAATTTAAAACAACATGGTATCTCCAGTATTATCCTGACGGGATCAGGTGGGCCGTTCCGCAGAACCCCCCTGGAGACATTGCTTGATGTCACGCCTGATGAAGCCTGTGCTCACCCCGTCTGGTCTATGGGACGTAAAATTTCTGTTGATTCCGCAACCATGATGAACAAAGGGCTGGAATATATCGAAGCCCGTTACCTGTTCAATGCTTCTGCTGATGAAATTGAAGTGCTGCTCCATCCTCAATCCGTGATCCATTCGATGGTTCGTTATCAGGATGGCAGCATCATTGCTCAGTTAGGAACGCAGGATATGTGTACCCCAATAGCCTATGCAATGGCTTATCCTAATCGCATTACTTCTGGCGCAAAACCGCTGGATTTTGCTGAACTGAGCACACTCACTTTTGAAGCGTTGGATTATCGGCGTTACCCTTGTCTGAAACTGGCTATCGATGCCTGCCATGAAGGTCAGGCGGCAACAACCGCGTTGAATGCCGCCAATGAAGAAACGGTCAGTGCTTTCTTGAAAGATGGGATCCGCTTCACCGATATCGCGATGATTAATCGGCTGGTCGTCGAAAAATTAAATTTGTCTGAACCTCAAAGCATCGAAGAGGTCTTAGAAATCGATAAAGTCGCTAGAGAATTAGCAAAAGAAACGATTAAGACCTTTTCCAAATAGCGAATTTTGCTAATAAGTATATATTTGTTTGCGTTTTGGCAAATGGTATAGTTCGCGGGTAAATAATAGTTGTTATAATAGCCAGTTCAATATTTGTCACACGTTTTCCGAGTGTGTGCCAAAGATAGAGGCTTTCATTCGGGCCATGCCCCAGAAATAGCCGTGGTAATTGTTGACACGGCTTTTTCATGTTTGGAAGTATTTGAACCCATAGAAGAACCAGCTTAGTTATTTAAGGATCATTTTGAGTGATATCTTCCAGTGACTGTAACTCATTGCTAACGTTACCCAGACATGTTGCCATTATTATGGATGGCAATGGCCGCTGGGCAAAACAACGTGGGAAGTTAAGGGTTTTTGGCCATCGCGCCGGCGTTAAAGCTGTGCGGGTTGCCGTGAGTTTTTCGGTTAAACACAATATTGAATCACTGACGTTATATGCTTTCAGCAGTGAGAACTGGAATCGTCCACAGCAGGAAGTCAGTTCATTAATGGAGTTGTTTGTTTTTGCTCTTGATAATGAAGTGAAGAGCTTGCATAAGCACAATGTGAAATTGTCTGTTATTGGTGATATCAGTCGGTTTAGCTCACGGTTGCAGGAACGTATTCGCCGTTCAGTTGAATTGACGGCGGGCAATACCGGATTGCAGCTTAATATTGCCGCCAATTATGGCGGGCGTTGGGATTTGGTTCAGGGCGTTAAGCAAATCGCTGAAAGAATCAGGGCGAATGAGCTGGAGCCCGAGGAAATTACTGAAGCCACAGTGGGCAGCTTCATCAATTTGAGTGAGCAACCTGAAGTTGATCTGGTGATCAGGACGGGCGGTGAACACCGTATCAGTAATTTTCTGTTATGGCAGATAGCTTATGCAGAATTGTATTTTACCGATATACTTTGGCCTGATTTCGATGAAACTGTTTTTGAAGGTGCCATTAATGCCTTTGCTAAACGAGAGCGCCGGTTCGGCGGAACAATACCAGACGATGCCGAAGTGGGATCATAGGAGGAAAACTTGCTGAAGTACCGTCTTTTAACTACGTTGATATTAATTCCAATTGTTATTGCAGCACTGTTTTTACTTCCTCCATCCGGGTTTGGATTGGTTGTTATTACAGTATCAGTACTTGCCGCATGGGAATGGGGGCAATTTGCTGGCCTCTTCACACAAGCTAAACGTATTACGTTGGCCGTATTATTTGCCGTAGGGCTACTGGCCCTACAGTATTCTTTGTCAGATTTTTCCCATCTTATTGAAAAACCACAAATTGTATATCTATTGTGGGCTGGCATGATTTGGTGGGCTGCGGCTATTCTGTTGGTCATCACTTATCCTGCTTCTGCCTCAATCTGGAAGTCATCAACTGCACTGCGCCTGTTGTTTGGCGTTCTGACTATCGTGCCATTTTATTGCGGAATGATGGTGCTTCGAACTCAGGGATATGAAAACAACACCTATCATGGTGCATGGTGGCTATTGTATGCGATGCTGCTGGTATGGGGAGCTGATTCCGGTGCCTATATTTTTGGCCGGACACTGGGTAAGCACAAAATGGCACCGAGAGTGTCTCCGGGCAAAACACTTGAAGGTTTGGTCGGAGGAGTATTGACTGCTGCGCTTATTTCGTGGTTGTTCGGTAAATTTGCGCCAGTACCGGTAATGCCTGAAAACTTATTATTGATTTCGGCTGTGGTTGTGATTGTCTCTGTCTTCGGTGACTTGACCGAGAGTATGTTCAAAAGAGAATCAGGCATTAAAGACAGCAGCCTGCTGATCCCCGGGCATGGTGGGGTCATGGACAGGGTAGATAGCCTGACAGCAGCAGTTCCTGTGTTCGCGGGATTGGTACTGTTAATTTCTTCTGGATTTGGTCTCTGAGGGTACGTAATGGATATTCTCTGGAATCTGGCTGCATTTATTGTTGCATTGGGTATTCTTATCACAGTGCATGAGTTTGGTCATTTTTGGGTTGCCAGACGGTGTGGCATCTACGTTGAACGCTTTTCCATCGGGTTTGGTAAAGCGCTCTGGCGTCGCACAGATAAGCAGGGAACCGAATACGTTATCGCTCTTATCCCTCTGGGGGGATATGTCAAAATGCTTGATGAGCGGGTTGAGTCTGTCTCTCCCGAACGTCGCCATATGGCATTCAACAATAAAACCATCGGCCAGCGCGCGGCAGTCGTCAGTGCTGGGCCAATCGCTAACTTTGTTCTGGCAGTCATTGCTTATTGGCTGGTTTTTGTGATTGGCGTGCCTTCTGTGCGCCCGGTGGTTTTGGATGTTAAGCCAGATTCTATTGCCGCACAGGCAAATATTTTGCCCGGAATGGAACTAAAAACGGTTGATGGTATCGAAACCTTTGATTGGAATTCGGTACGTCTGGCCTTAGTGAGTAAAGTGGGTGAATCTTTTGTGTCAATGGATGTGATGCCTATGGATGCGTCTGCCAGCCTGCAAAAAACATTAGATTTACGTGACTGGGCATTCGATCCATCCAAGCAGGATGTCTTGCTGTCTCTGGGCATTATGCCTGTCGTACCACGAATCAGCTCTCAGGTAGAGAACGTTTACCCGGGCTCTCCCGCTGAAAAAGCAGGTTTACAACGTGGAGACAGGATCGTTAAAGTCAATGGACAGAATGTGGATGTCTGGCACACTTTTGTATCTTTTATCAGGAAGAATCCGAATGTTCCTCTAAAATTGGACGTTGCGAGGGCGAATAGCATAATCCCCCTGTCTTTGACACCAGAGGCTAGGAAGTTGTCCAATGGGCGTGAAGAAGGCTTCGCTGGCGCCGAACTTCAAGTTATTCCACTGGCGGATGAATATAAGGTAATTCAACAATATGGGGCTTTTTCTGCCATTTATGAGGCAGGAGACAAAACTTGGCAATTGATGAAGCTGACTGTCAATATGATCGGTAAATTAATTGTAGGGGATGTGAAACTCAATAACCTGAGTGGCCCGATTTCCATTGCCAAAGGTGCTGGAGTATCGGCTGATTCTGGCTTGGTGTATTATTTGATGTTTTTGGCGCTGATTAGCGTCAACCTTGGGATCATTAATTTGTTCCCATTACCCGTACTAGATGGTGGACACTTGCTTTTCCTTGCTATTGAGAAGATCAAGGGAGGGCCAGTCTCCGAGCGTGTACAAGACTTCAGTTATCGCATTGGTACTATATTACTGGTGTTATTAATGGGGCTTGCACTTTTCAATGATTTCTCCCGCTTCTAAGGTGGGAGACCGGTTAGGAAAACGCATAACAACGATGGCGATGAAAAAGTTGCTCATAGCGTCGCTGCTGTTCGGCAGCGCCACTGCATACAGTTCAGACGGATTCGTGGTTCGGGACATTCAGTTTGAGGGTCTTCAACGTGTCACTTCTGGTGCAGCATTACTGAATATGCCAGTTCGCGTAGGTGATACAGTCAGCGATGAGGATATCAGTCGCACGATTCATGCACTGTTCACGACTGGAAACTTTGAAGATGTTCGTGTCTTGCGTGATGGCAATACACTTGTCGTCCAGGTCAAAGAACGGCCAACCATCGCCAGCATTACTTTCTCCGGTAACAAATCGGTGAAAGATGACATGCTCAAGAAAAACCTTGAGGCCTCTCGTGTTAGTGTTGGTGAAGCCCTTGACCGCACCATGCTGTCTAATATGGAAAAAGGGCTGGAAGATTTTTACTACAGTGTTGGTAAATACAATGCTACGGTAAAAGCTGTTGTCACGCCGCTGCCCCGTAACCGTATTGATCTGAAACTCATATTTTCAGAAGGGATCTCAGCTCAGATCCAGCAGATTAATATTGTCGGCAATAAAGCATTTTCTACAAATGAGTTGCTCAACCGTTTCCAGCTCAGGGATGATATTCCTTGGTGGAACTTTATGGCTGACCAGAAATACCAGAAACAGAAATTGGCGGGTGATCTTGAAACCCTGCGCAGTTTCTACCTTGATCGAGGTTATGCCCGTTTCAGTATTGATTCGACTCAAGTCAACCTGACGCCAGATAAAAAAGGTATTTATATCACCGTGAATATCAATGAAGGCGCTCAGTACAAGATCGCCAGTGTTGATTTGAACGGTAACTTGGCAGGTTATCAGTCTGAAGCCACAAAACTGACCAACATTCAGCCTGGGTCGCTGTATAACGGTGCAGAAGTGACCTCGATGGAAAAAGCAATTAAAAACCTGCTTGGCCGCTACGGTTATGCCTACCCGCAAGTTATTACGAAGCCTGAAATCAACGATACAGACAAAACGGTTAAGTTACAGGTTAATGTGGATGCAGGTAACCGTTTCTATGTACGTAAAATCCGCTTCGAAGGTAATGATATCAGCACAGACTCTGTGCTTCGCCGCGAAATGCGTCAAATGGAAGGGGCATGGCTGGGTAGCGATCGCGTTGAACAGGGCAAAGAGCGTCTGGACAGACTGGGCTTTTTTGAAACGGTTAATGTGGATACAGAACGCGTATCCGGCAGCCCGGATTTGGTTGATGTAGTTTATAAGGTCAAAGAACGCAATACGGGTTCCATGAACTTTGGTGTTGGTTTCGGTACTGAAAGTGGCATGAGCTTCCAGATCGGCCTTCAGCAGGAAAACTGGCTGGGAACGGGTAACTCTGTGGGCATCAGTGCCAGCAAAAATGACTATTCGACCTCTGCGGATTTGTCCTTTACCGATCCTTACTTCACCGTGGATGGCGTAAGTCTGGGCGGTCGTGTGTACTATAACGACTTCCGTGCAGATGATGCTGAACTTTCTGGTTATACCAATAAAGCCTACGGTACTGAAGGTATTTTGGGCTTCCCGCTGAATGAAAATAACAGGTTGGCTATGAGATTGGGCTATGCCCATAACTCACTGTCTGACATGCGTCCACAGGCAGCGATGTGGCGTTATTTGAAAAAAATGGGCAAAGAGCCGCCTCTTGTAGGCAAGGCATCGTTCGACTCCAATGATTTCCCACTGACATTCAGTTGGATATATGGCAACTTTGACCGTGGTTTCTTCCCAACTTCTGGTTTCAAGTCTTCAGTGGATGCCAAAGTGGCTCTGCCAGGCTCAGACAACCAGTACTATAAACTCACTTGGAGCGCTACAGGTTATTATCCGCTTGATGATAAGAATTCATGGATAATGATGGGGCGCACCCGCATGGGCTATGGTGGCGGTTTAGGTGGCAAGGAAATGCCATTCTACGAAAACTTCTATGCTGGTGGTTCTAATAGTGTCCGTGGTTTCCGTTCGAATAATATCGGTCCAAAAGCGATTTATTGGGATAAGGACGGTAAACCAGAAAAAAATAGCCCATCCCGTGATGCTGTGGGGGGGAATGCGTTAGCGACTGCCAGCTTCGAGCTGATTACGCCAACTCCGTTCCTGGATGCGAAATATGCCAATACTGTACGGACTTCCTTCTTTGTCGATGCGGGAACCGTGTGGGATACCAACTGGAACAATATTTCCTCTGGCCTGCCTGACTACAGCAAGCCAAATAATATCCGTGTTTCGGCCGGTATTGCATTGCAATGGTTGTCACCGTTGGGGCCATTGACCTTCTCTTATGGGAAGCCAATCAAGGAATACGAAGGTGATAGATCGGAGCAGTTCCAATTTAACATCGGCGGCACTTGGTAGTAATTAATCGTTTTTGGCGGAAAATCGCCTTATTATTAGATAAGGTGATTGTTAATTTTCCAACATGTAAAAAATAGCGTGGGTCAAAGGAGTTTATAGTGAAAAAAGTATTGTGTGCGGCAAGCCTTGGTATCGCATTAGCTTTCTCTGCGGGTGTTCAGGCAGCGGACAAAATCGGAGTCGTGAACGTTGGTGAAATCATCCAAAAGTTACCGGCTCGTGAAGCTGCTGTAAAACAGTTGGATAGTGAATTTAAAGGCCGTATATCCGAGTTGCAGAGTATGGAAGCTGATATGCAGTCCAAGGTGCAGAAACTGCAGCGTGATGGTTCAACCATGAAAGCCAGCGAACGCACAAAATTAGAGAAAGAAGTGATGGCACAGCGTAACGACTATGCCCAGAAGGCGCAGTCTCTTGATAACGATAGCCGTCGCCGCCAGATGGAAGAGCAGAACAAACTCCTGACCCGCATTCACGATGCCGTTAAAGTGGTTGCAGGTAAAGAAGGTTACGACGTTGTTCTTGATGCTAATACCGTATTGTATTCCGTATCGGGTAAAGACATTACCGCAGATGTACTGAAGCAGGTTAAATAAGTAGATGGTTTCAATTCGATTAGCTGATCTCGCTCAGCAGTTGAATGCGCAATTACATGGTGATGGCGATATCGTCATCACCAGCATTGCGCCAATGTATTCAGCAAATAGCGAACAAATTACATTTTTATCTGACAGCCGTTACACTGACAAACTTGCAGAATGTCAGGCTGCGGCTGTTGTGCTGCGTGAATCTGATCTTACTCATTGTAAGGTCGCTGCACTGGTTGTTGATAATCCCTATCTTGCCTATGCACGTATGGCACAAATCATGGACACGACGCCACAACCTGCACAGGATATTCATCCATCAGCCGTGATATTTTCTGAAGTGCAATTGGGGAAAAATGTGGCGGTTGGTGCAAATGCCGTTGTCGAATCTGGCGTTGTTCTGGGTGATAATGTCATTGTTGGTGCGGGTTGCTTTATTGGCAAAAATACGCGTATTGGTGCAGGAACCCGCCTTTGGGCTAATGTATCGGTATACCATAACGTTGAAATTGGCGAACAGTGCCTTATTCAGTCAGGCACCGTGATTGGGTCGGATGGTTTTGGCTATGCCAATGACCGTGGCAATTGGATTAAAATTCCACAGTTAGGCTCAGTGATCATCGGTGACCGCGTTGAAATCGGTGCTTCTACGACTATTGATCGCGGAGCGCTGGATAACACAGTTATCGGTAATGGTGTTATCATTGATAACCAGTGCCAAATTGCTCACAACGTCATAATTGGTGACAACACAGCAGTGGCTGGTGGTGTCACTATGGCGGGTAGCCTGAAAATTGGTCGTTATTGTATGATTGGTGGAGCCAGCGTCATTAATGGGCATATAGAAATCTGTGATAAAGTGACCGTGACCGGTATGGGCATGGTGATGCGTCCAATTACAGAGCCTGGTGTATACTCGTCTGGTATCCCATTACAACCGAACAAAGTTTGGCGTAAAACTGCTGCTTTAGTCATGAATATCAATGAAATGAATAAACGGCTTAAATCTGTAGAACGCCAGCTTGAAGGTGAAAACGAGTAATCATACAAACGTTTTTGGTTGTGTTTTTATTTTTGCGGCCTGCCTGATAACTCTGCATTTGGAGTTAACGCAGGCCGTGTCGTTAATACTATGATTCTTATATAGACAGGAAGAGTATTTAGATGAGTGATAATCGTACTCTGCAAATTGAAGAGATTTTGGATTTGCTACCTCACCGCTACCCGTTTCTGCTGGTAGACCGTGTTTTGGATTTTGAGGAAGGTAAATTCCTACGCGCAGTCAAAAATGTATCATTTAATGAGCCATTCTTTCAGGGGCATTTTCCGGGTAAGCCAATTTTCCCAGGCGTCCTGATCCTTGAAGCAATGGCTCAGGCAACCGGAATTCTGGCATTCAAAAGCGTTGGCTCACTGGCACCGGGTGAGTTGTATTACTTTGCCGCTATCGATGGCGCTCGTTTCAAGCGTCCGGTTCTGCCAGGTGATCAAATGATTCTGGAAGTTGAATTTATTAAAGAACGTCGCGGTGTTGCGCGTTTTAGGGGCGTAGCAAAAGTCGATGGAGAAGTGGCTTGCGAAGCTGAAATGATGTGTGCTCGCCGTCGTGAGGCTTAATATATGATTGATCAAACTGCTGTTATTCATCCCTCTTCCATTGTTGAAGAGGGTGCAGTTATTGGTGCCAATGTCCGTATTGGCCCATTTTGCTATATCGGTTCTCAGGTTGAGATCGGTGAAGGGACTGAAGTTAAATCCCATGTTGTGATCAACGGGATCACCAAGATTGGCCGTGATAACCAGATTTATCAATTTGCCTCTATTGGTGAAGTAAATCAGGATCTCAAATATCAGGGTGAACCGACTCGCGTTGAGATCGGTGATCGTAACCGTATTCGTGAAAGCGTATCGATTCATCGTGGCACCGTTCAGGGTGGCGGTTTGACTAAAGTTGGCAGTGACAATTTACTGATGATTAACACCCACATTGCCCATGATTGCATGATTGGTGATCGCTGTATCATTGCGAATAACGGTACACTGGGTGGGCATGTCATTCTGGGCGATTACGTCATTATTGGTGGAATGACGGCTGTTCATCAATTCTGTCAGATTGGCGCTCATGTTATGGTCGGTGGTTGTTCTGGCGTTGCGCAGGATGTCCCGCCTTACGTCATTGCACAGGGAAACCATGCCACACCTTTCGGATTGAATATTGAAGGTTTGAAGCGCCGTGGCTTTGATAAAGAATCACTGCATGCAATCCGTAATGCCTATAAAGTGCTTTACCGTAGCGGAAAGACGCTGGAAGAAGCCAGAATAGAAATTGAGCTTCAGGCGGAAAATAACCCACATGTGAAAGCATTCAGTGATTTTCTGGAAAATTCAGCAAAATCCAACCGTGGCATCATTCGTTAAGTAGATGAAGGATACTCCTTTGGCTACCTTTTCTTCTGTTAGTAATCAGCGTCCGCTGACAATTGCTTTGGTTGCCGGAGAAACGTCCGGTGACATTCTTGGTGCCGGGCTGATTCGCGCATTGAAAGCTAAAATTCCTGATGCCCACTTTGTGGGTGTTGCTGGCCCTCTTATGCAGGCGGAAGGTTGCGAAGCCTGGTATGAGATGGAAGAGCTGGCGGTCATGGGGATCGTTGAAGTATTGGGACGTTTGCCCCGTTTGTTGAAAATTCGCAAAGATTTAACGGCACGGTTTACCGCGTTGAAGCCGGATGTCTTTATTGGCATCGATGCCCCTGATTTTAACATCACGTTGGAAGGGCGGCTGAAACAGCGAGGGATTAGGACGATTCATTACGTCAGTCCATCAGTATGGGCATGGCGTCAGAAGCGGGTTTTCAAAATCGGCCGGGCAACGGATCTGGTACTGGCATTTTTGCCATTTGAAAAAGCGTTCTATGATCGATTTAGCGTTCCATGCAGGTTTATTGGCCACACGATGGCTGATTCGATGCCACTGCAAACGGATAAAGTGGCAGCCCGGGAGGCTTTGGGTGTTCCCTTAAATGCCCATTGCCTAGCGATACTGCCCGGTAGCCGCCATGCAGAAGTTGAGATGTTGAGTGCCGATTTTCTTAGAACCGTGCAGTTGCTGAGGAAAATTCTTCCTGATCTGCATGTATTGGTTCCATTGGTGAATGCCAAGCGGCATCAGCAGTTTCAGCGTATTAAAGATGAAATTGCGCCGGATTTATCTGTCCATTTGTTGGATGGTAACGCCGGTAAAGCCATGATCGCCAGTGATGCGGCTTTACTGGCCTCAGGTACGGCAGCGCTGGAGTGTATGCTGGCCAAATGCCCGATGGTGGTGGGCTACAGAATGAAACCTTTTACATTCTGGCTGGCAAAGCGGCTGGTGAAAACGCCGTATGTTTCTCTGCCTAACCTGCTGGCAGGCAAAGAATTAGTTAAAGAACTATTACAGGACGAATGTGAGCCACAAGCATTGTCTGAGGCACTGTTGCCTCTCTTGCAAGGTGGTGCTGATGTGGAAGCGTTGAAACAAACGTTTCTGCATTTGCATGAAAGCATTCGCTGTGATGCCGATGAACAAGCTGCACAAGCGGTTCTGGAATTAGCGAGAAGATAATGGATTTTGTTTATCCTCAGGCGAATTTGATTGCCGGTGTTGATGAAGTTGGGCGTGGCCCACTGGTCGGGGCAGTGGTTACTGCGGCAGTCATTCTTGATCCTGCCAGACCTATTACAGGCTTGATGGATTCGAAAAAACTCACAGAAAAGCGGCGTGAAGCACTTTATCTGGAAATTAAAGAAAAGGCGCTGTGCTGGAGCCTTGGCCGTGCCGAACCAGAAGAAATTGATCAACTCAATATTCTCCACGCTACCATGCTCGCCATGCAGCGAGCGGTGGAAGGTTTAGCTATCACACCGGATTATGTCCTGATTGATGGGAACCGTTGTCCTGCATTGCCGATGTCGGCACAGGCGGTGGTTAAGGGGGATAATCTGGTGGCAGAAATAAGTGCTGCTTCCATTTTAGCAAAAGTGACACGCGACAGAGAAATGGCCGAGTTGGGTAAGCAATTTCCTGATTATGGTTTCGCGAAACACAAAGGTTATCCGACCGCTCTGCATCTGGAAAAACTGGCTTTGCTGGGCGCCACGGAACATCATCGTAAAAGCTTTGCGCCGGTCAAACGAGCGCTGGGTCTTGGATAAGTAATCTGGGCAAACTATGACAGAACCACGTTTTGTACACTTACGTGTTCACAGCGACTATTCAATGATTGACGGCTTAGCCAAAACGGGGTCACTGGTAAAACAAGTGGCTAAATTGGATATGCCTGCTTTTGCGATCACTGATTTTACTAACCTGTGCGGCTTGGTGAAATTCTATGGCAATGCCCATAGTGCAGGTATCAAGCCGATTATAGGCGCTGATTTTTATGTGGAAAGTGATCTGCTGGGGGATGAATATGCCCATCTGACGATCCTTGCCCGTAATAACGAAGGTTATCAAAACCTAACCTATTTGATCTCCGAAGCTTATCAGAAAGGCTATGGCGCGATTGGTCCGACGATCAAACAAGAATGGCTGATAAAATACAAAGCCGGCTTGATTCTTCTGTCTGGTGGGCGAATGGGGGATGTCGGCAAATTCCTACTGCGTGGAAATCGAGCGATGGTGGATCAGTGTCTCGATTTCTATCAGGAACACTTTCCAGACAGCTATTACCTTGAATTGATCCGTACTGGGCGCCAAGACGAAGAAAATTATCTTCATGCTGCCGTTGAAGTGGCAGCAGAAAAAGACTTACCTGTTGTGGCAACCAATGACGTTTGTTTTCTGGAAAGTGATGACTTTGAAGCCCATGAGATTCGGGTTGCCATCCATGATGGCTATACGATGGCTGATCCCAAACGCCCTAAAAATTATAGCCCTCAGCAGTATCTGCGCAGTGAACAGGAGATGTGCGAGCTATTCTCTGACATTCCTGAAGCGCTGCAAAATAGTGTAGAAATTGCTAAACGCTGCAATGTGACTATTCGTCTCGGTGAATATTTCCTGCCACAGTTTCCAACAGGGGATATGAGCACTGAAGACTATCTGGTTGAAAAATCGAAGCAAGGCTTGGAAGATCGTCTGAATTTTCTCTATCCCGATCCGCAAATCAGAGCGGAAAAACGTTCCGAATACGATGAACGTTTGGATATCGAGTTGGAAGTTATCAACCAGATGGGTTTCCCCGGCTACTTCCTGATCGTGATGGAATTTATCCAATGGTCGAAAGATAATGGCGTACCTGTAGGGCCGGGGCGTGGTTCCGGTGCGGGTTCCCTTGTCGCCTATGCCTTGAAAATTACCGATATTGATCCGTTGGCATTTGATTTGCTGTTCGAACGTTTCCTCAACCCTGAACGTATTTCGATGCCCGACTTTGACGTCGATTTTTGCATGGAAAAACGTGATCAGGTGATTGACCACGTTGCGGATATGTACGGGCGGGATGCGGTATCGCAGATCATTACCTTCGGTACGATGGCGGCAAAAGCAGTTATCCGTGACGTTGGGCGCGTATTGGGGCACCCATATGGATTTGTTGATCGAATATCAAAACTGGTGCCTCCTGATCCTGGCATGACGTTGGAAAAGGCGTTTGCGGCTGAGCCTCAGTTGCCTGAAATCTACGAAGCAGATGAAGAAGTCAGGGCGCTGATTGACATGGCGCGCAAACTGGAAGGTGTCACCCGTAACGCCGGTAAACATGCGGGTGGTGTGGTCATTGCCCCGACCAAAATCACTGACTTTGCACCGATTTACTGTGATCCGGAAGGCCTGAACCCCGTCACTCAGTTTGATAAGAACGATGTGGAATATGCGGGTCTGGTGAAGTTTGACTTCCTTGGCCTGAGAACCTTGACCATCATCAACTGGGCGCTTGAGATGGTGAACGCCCGTCGTACTCATAAAAATCTGGAACCGATTGATATTACGGCAATTCCGCTGGATGACCAGATAAGTTTCGATATGCTGCAACGCTCTGAAACTACGGCGGTGTTCCAGCTTGAATCCCGTGGGATGAAAGATCTGATCAAACGTCTGCGTCCCGACTGTTTCGAAGATATGATCGCACTGGTGGCGTTGTTCCGTCCGGGGCCATTACAATCCGGTATGGTGGATAACTTTATCGACCGTAAACATGGGCGCGAAGAGCTTTCATACCCAGATGTTGAGTGGCAGCACGAATCCCTGAAACCCGTATTAGAGCCAACATACGGTATCATTCTGTATCAGGAACAGGTGATGCAGATTGCTCAGGTGCTGGCAGGTTATACCCTCGGTGGTGCAGATATGCTCCGTCGCGCAATGGGTAAGAAGCAGCCGGAAGAGATGGCTAAACAGCGCTCGGTATTTGAAGAGGGCGCGATAAGCCAAGGTGTTAATGGCGAACTCGCCATAAAAATCTTCGATCTGGTGGAAAAATTTGCGGGTTATGGTTTCAACAAATCTCACTCTGCTGCCTATGCGTTAGTTTCTTACCAAACCTTATGGTTAAAAGCGCATTATCCGGCAGAATTTATGGCGGCCGTGATGACGGCGGATATGGATAACACAGAAAAAGTCGTTGGGCTGGTGGATGAATGTTGGCGTATGGGGCTTAAGGTTTTACCACCGGATATCAACAGTGGTCTGTATCATTTCCATGTCAATGACGAAGGCGAAATTGTTTACGGCATTGGTGCGATTAAAGGCGTGGGTGAAGGGCCGATTGAAGCAATTCTCGAAGCACGTCAAAAAGATGGGCATTTCAAAGAACTGTTTGATCTGTGCGCGCGTGTTGATACCAAAAAGCTGAACCGTCGTGTGATGGAAAAGCTGATTATGTCAGGTGCGTTCGACAGGCTGGGGCCACATCGCGCGGCCTTGATGTCTTCGTTGGAAGACGCGCTGAAAGCGGCTGACCAACATGCTAAAGCAGAAGCTATTGGCCAGACAGATATGTTTGGTGTGCTGGCTGAAAAACCAGAACAGGTTGAGCTTTCATATGCCAGTACACCGAAATGGCCAGAACAAATCGTGTTAGATGGTGAACGGGAAACGCTGGGGTTGTATTTAACGGGTCACCCGATCACAAGTTATTTGAAAGAGATTGAACGATATACGAATGGATTGCGTCTAAAAGATGTGAGCCCGACACCTCGTGGTCAAGTAACGACTGTGGTAGGTTTGGTGCTGGCATCCAAAATCTTGATAACCAAACGGGGCAACCGGATTGGCATCTGTACTTTGGATGATCGTTCAGGACGGCTGGAAATCATGTTGTTTTCTGATGCACTGGAAAGATATCAGCATTTATTGGAACAGGACAAAATTTTAATTGCTACCGGGCAAGTCAGCTTTGATGACTTCAGCGGCGGCCTTAAAATGACAGTCCGTGAATTAATGGATATCAGTGAGGCGCGTGAAAAATTTGCACGCGGGATAGCTATCTCGTTGTCAGACAGGCAAATTAATGAACAATTATTTAATCGTCTCCGTGGCGTATTGGAGCCGCATCGTTCAGGTACGATACCAGTTCATCTTTATTACCAGCGGGTAGATGCCCGTGCCCGTTTACGATTCGGTGCAACATGGCGGGTAACGCCGACGGATACCCTTTTGACAGATCTGCGAACTCTGCTGGGTAACGAGCAGGTAGAATTAGAATTTGACTAAAATAGGAACGTTATGAGTCTGAATTTTCTGGATTTTGAACAGCCGATTGCTGAGCTGGAAGCGAAAATCGATTCGCTCAACGCAGTTAGCCGTCAAGATGAAAAGCTAGATATAAATCTGGATGAAGAAGTCCAGCGTCTGCGAGAAAAAAGCCTTGAATTAACCCGCAAGATTTTCTCTGATCTGGGGGCATGGCAAATATCTCAACTGTCACGTCACCCACTCCGTCCCTATACGCTGGATTATATTCAGCGTGTTTTTACTGACTTTGAAGAGCTGGCGGGTGATCGTGCCTATGCGGATGACAAGGCGATAGTCGCTGGTTTGGCGCGTCTTGATGGGCGTCCGGTCATGGTGATTGGTCATCAGAAAGGCCGTGAGACGAAAGAAAAGATCCGCCGTAACTTTGGTATGCCATCGCCAGAAGGTTATCGCAAGGCGTTGAGATTGATGGAGTTGGCAGAGCGTTTCAAACTACCGATCATTACCTTTATTGATACCCCTGGCGCGTATCCGGGCGTAGGGGCTGAAGAGCGTGGCCAATCAGAAGCCATTGCCCGCAACCTGCGTGAAATGTCCCGCCTGTCCGTACCTGTCATCTGTACGGTGATTGGTGAGGGCGGTTCTGGTGGTGCGTTGGCACTCAGTGTAGGTGACAAGGTGAATATGTTGCAATACAGCACCTTTTCTACTATATCTCCGGAAGGTTGTGCTTCCATCTTATGGAAAAGTGCCGAAAAAGCTCCACTGGCAGCCGAAGCGATGGGTAATACAGCACCACGCCTGAAAGAATTGAAATTGATTGATTCCGTTATTCCAGAACCACTGGGCGGGGCACATCGTAACTATGACGCGATTGCTCAAGCATTAAAAGCGCAATTACTGGCTGATTTTGCTGATTTGGATCATCTGAACAGCGAAGAATTAGTTAATCGCCGTTATGAGCGTTTAATGCAATACGGTTACTGCTAAGTCCTGAAAGCTGTTTTTATTACAATCCAGCTTTATTTTTAATATTGTTATTTGCAGGTGGACAGTACTGGGGAGAGATAGAACCTCAGTATTTCCACCTATTTTATTGTTTATAGGTAATGAAATCAGCACGCTCCATACTGTCTGGTATTATCATTCTGACAACATTGGGATGAAATAGGCTGTTTTATCAGCTAGACTCGAAAAATAATAAATTGGGTTTTTCTATGGCCAAATATAAATATATCATTTATGCGTTTTCCTGTGTGTTGATCTGGAGTTTTGTTCCCTCCATATCCCGTTTGGGGCAAAAAGGGATGGATCATTTCCAATATTTGTTCTGGTCAAATATTCTATCTGTTCTGGCGGTTTTCTTTGTTGCTATCCTGATGGGTAGAAATTTGAAACAACTTTTATTTATTCCCTTTCCAGTTATGCTTAAAGTTTTGATATTAGGTGCTCTGGACTGTTTTTTCTATTTATTGCTCTATTACGGTTATTCCATCGAAAATGGGGTTGCTGTCTTGGTCGTTCAATATAGCTGGCCGCTGATGATCATCGGGTTGTCGTTTTTTCTGTTAAAAGAAAAATTGTCAATCCGGCAGATGATTGGCATCACGCTTGGTTTCATTGCTGTTGTGATCACGTTTACGCAAGGAAATATTACCCAGATTGCAGTAGAACATCCGCAGGCTCTGTTGCTGGTATTCAGTGGGGCATTTTGTTTTGCCTTAATGTCCGTGCTATCGAAACATTTCGCGATTGACCCTTATATCAGTACATTTTGGGTATTCGCTTGCTCTACCTTAGTGTCGGCGGTGTTTTTATTGGCATTTAGCCGCTTCAATTGGCCAGTGGGTGATTCACTGATGCCAACGCTGCTCAACGGCATTATATTGAATGGCGTATCCTATATTATCTGGTTCAAAGCTATGAATGGCCCTGATTCACCTAAAATTGCCTCAATCTTATTTTTATCACCGGTGCTGTCGATGATATGGCTTATTCTGTTCTTTGGTGATGCGTTTGTCCCCGCTTATGTTGTGGGGTTAGCGCTTGTTATCATATCGGGGCTGCTCTGCATCAGTGCAAAGACCAAGACAGCGACACAGAATAAATTGAGCGATGATTTGATTGAGGATTGATATCGCCAAATGGAAGAAGGTTTTTACTCACAATGATCAATACTCATGAACCTCTGTTAACGATGTTAATCGATCAGCTAGGGCGACATAAAAAAATCTTGATTGGATTTAGCGGTGGATTGGATTCCACCGTATTGCTGCATTTGCTGGTTCAATTACGTTACCAATCCCACAAAGCCATTCGTGATCAAATAGAGCTAAGGGCAATTCATATCCATCACGGTTTAAATCCAAAGGCGGATAAGTGGGTTGAACATTGTCGCCAGATTTGTGCCGACTGGAAGGTCGATTTTCAAGTCGAAAAAGTCAGCCTGGATATCCGGCAAAATGGCATTGAAGCAGCAGCTCGTGACGCCCGTTATCAGGCATTCCAGCATGAATTGCAGCAGAGTGAAATTTTGGTCACGGCGCAGCATCTCGATGATCAGGCAGAAACCTTTCTGCTGGCATTGAAAAGGGGGAGTGGCCCTGCCGGATTATCATCTATGCCTTCTTCCATGCCATTTGCTGGAACAACACTGATTCGCCCATTGCTGAATGCCAGTCGTGCAGAACTCGAAATGTATGCACAAACACAGAGGTTGCAATGGATCGAAGATGATAGCAACCAAGATGATCGTTATGATCGTAATTTTTTGCGTTTGCATATCATGCCATTGCTTAACCAGCGCTGGCCTCATTTCCCTCAAGCTGCTTCTCGCAGTGCCAGCTTGTGTGGAGAGCAAGAACAATTGTTGGATGAATTGCTTAATGAATCGTTGAGTGAGCTGATAACCCCGGAAGGCGCGATAGCCATTTCACCGTTGGTGGATTGCTCTGAGGCTAAGCGTAATGCTTTGTTACGCAGATGGTTCAGTCACCATGGTGTGAAGATGCCTGCACGTGAACAACTCCAGAGAATTTGGTCGGAAGTGGCGCTCTCCAGACAGGATGCCGAGCCACGCTTTAGATTGGGGCAGCACGATGTACGTCGTTATCGGCAGCAACTCTGGCTGGTTACTCAATGTCAATCTTTGGCAGGAACTCTACTTGAATGGGATATAGCACAAGAACTGCGCTTACCCGATGGTTTGGGCATGCTGGTGTTGTCAGAAGAAAGTGGTATTAACGTCAGAATGCCTGATAGGAATGAGCAGATAACAATTCGTTTTGGTGTTCAGGGAAATATTAGTATCGTGGGTCGTCTGCATTCTCGGCACAGTAAAAAATTATGGCAGGAATTAGGTATCGCACCTTGGCTTAGGGAAAGAACACCATTGCTTTATTATGATGAAAAATTGATTGCTGCACTGGATGTTTTTGTCACCAAGGAGGGGCAGCCTTTAGAGGGAGAGGAGATACTTTCAGTCAAATGGAGCAGAACGCCGTATTCTGATTAATCTATCTTCAATTTGCAGCTAACGAAACTGCGATTCATCATTGCTGGCAGTTTGATATATAAAATATCTGTGAGAGATTATATTAGAAATGATGTAATCTCTCTTTTATTCAATAATATAATGAAGATGGATAAAAATCAGATGCCAAATATTTGTTAAAAGTCTTGTAGTTTATAATTGAAATAATTCCGAAGTGTACTGTATTTTAAAGTGTAAGAAGATTTATTGAATAGTAATAATGTCGGAATAGATTTTAGGGTAGAGTACACTGTTAGCGTAATTAGAATATATTAAATAGAAGATAATAAAATTTTTTAAATATAGAAAGCACAGTGATTAATTAAAATATAATGGACTAAATTTTGTCGGATTAATAATTTATTTAAAATAAAGTTTATTGATATTTACATTATAAAATAATAACACTAAGGTTTTAATTGATTTTAATCAATCTAATGGTGATTTTTTAATTATATTATATCAGTGTGATAACTATTTAATTAGTTGGGGTTGTTTGTGTTATTTACAATAAGGTTTGTTATTATGAAAGATAAAATAAGTGAAAAAGATTTTTGAATTTAAAATGAGATTAAATTTCGTAAAGGTCTTTAGTGATTCCATGAATGGTAAACTACCCTCTAAAGATATTGATAAAGCATATCAAAAAATTATTTTTAATCAATTCAACCTCCTAAAGGTGTTCAGTAACAATCATGTTCTGGATTTAAGTATCATGCTCAAATCTACCCATTTACTGAATATATATTATGGGATTTGATTTATACCACAGTGATAAATGAGCGAATTGCTGGAGTCATAGCTGGAAAAACCAAACGTAGATAAAAATAGTCATCTGAAAAAGAAAGCCCTCATTTTATATGAGGACTTTGTGTGTGATTTTGTGTATCAATGTGAGCTTTCTGAACGCGGTCAGGACGAGCAATGCTCAATGCTCAATAACAATCGTACCAATTTCTGGGTTGCTGAAACTGATGATGTGATCCAACCTTAATTCACGGGTTTCTTCATTTGATTCTACGAGAATATATTCGATTTTTTTTCTTAAAATCAGCTTATTAGCTTTTCCTTCAAATACGTCACCACCTTGCAGTTGGATGTGTAAATGAAGCTGGTGCTGGCAAGCTAGCTCAAGGTTATCATAATCATCACAATTAATTGGTTGATATTCAGTATCTATAGACATATTTTCTCACCACTATGTTAGTGGCGGTTATTGTGCCGCCCGTGATTGACCAAGATCAAACGCAAAAATGCTACCTACGACTATAGCACAGTAAACTTTCCGTGATTACTGAATTAAGTCTGTTGAATTGCGTTGGAAAGCAAGTAGATTAAATCTAAGTCTTATCATTACGCAACGAAATTACGTCATATTATTTGATTTTTTTCCCCATGCATTTTGAGATACGGTACAGTAATGTCAATCTTGTTAAGAAAAGTTCATGTTTTACATGAGATGGACGTTATGAATATTAGGTTATCTGCTGGATTTATTGGATGAAAATGATGATGAATAAAAAAATATTGCTCGCCTTGGTCGCTGTGGGAGTGCTAACCGCGGTTGGGTGTCAGAACAAAGTGGCCTCTCAGGATAATGCTACGCTTCAGGATAATGCACTTCAGAATAAATTGCAGACAACTGAGAGCGTGTTTACTGGCGTTGTGCCTTGTGCAGACTGCACCGGTATTGAGACTACTTTGCAGCTTTCAAGCGATGGCTCATATATATTGGGGCAGATTTATCTGGAAGCGAAAAATGAAGAAAACACCTTTTTCGAAACGGGTCATTGGATAAAAAGCGGCAAAAAGATAGATTTGACGCATGAGGATGGCAAGAAATCTTATTATCAGGTGAAAGGTGAAAATCTGGTCATGCTGGATATCGACGGTGAATCGATCCAGTCGAATCTCAATTATGAATTGGGAAAAGTAATGCCGAAAAAGATGGCAGGGGAATACAGCTATATAGCTGACAGTGCTACCTTTACAGAGTGTCGTACCGGAAAACGCTATGATGCGTCTGAAAATATCGATTTGGAACGTGGCTACAGTGCGACAGGTGTGGAAGGGGGAGAGCCTGTTTACGTGGAAGTCGATGGTTATTACTCGCTTCGGCCTTCGATGGAAGAGGGTATGTTTGATCATGCACTGATTCAAACAGGCAAAATCCATTTTGACAAGTCAGTCTCTTGTCAGGCCAAGAAATAATAATACTTAGCTGTCATACATAAAAAAACCTGCGTATTAAACACGCAGGTTTTTTCTGAACTTGAACAACGGTTCTTAAACAGTATTAATGCTGTTGAATTTGCCCTTTCAGATATTCAACAATACCTTCCAGTTTCAGCATTTGTTTATCACCATTACGGCGGTATTTGTATTCAACTTCGCCGTTATCCAGATTGCGATCGCCAATAACTAGAGTATGCGGCACACCGATCAGTTCCATATCTGCAAACATAACACCTGGGCGCTCTTTGCGATCATCGAAAATCACATCAATACCATTGGCACGTAAGTCCGCATATAATTTCTCGGCAACTTCCTTCACCCGATAAGACTTGTGCATGTTCATAGGCAAAAGAGCGACTTGGAATGGAGCAATGGCATCTGGCCAGATAATGCCACGATCATCGTGGTTCTGTTCAATAGCTGCGGCAACAATGCGGGTTACGCCAATGCCGTAACATCCCATTGAGACAACTTGATTGTGGCCATCTTCATTTTGCACAGTGGCTTTCAAGGCATCGGAGTATTTGGTGCCTAACTGGAAGATATGACCGACTTCAATACCCCGTTTGATTAGCAGTGTACCTTGACCGTCTGGGCTGGCATCACCTTCAACGACATTACGGATATCGGCGATTTCTGGCAGGGGTAAATCACGTTCCCAGTTAATGCCGAAATAATGTTTATCATCAACATTTGCGCCTGCGCCGAAATCGCTCATGACAGATACGCTACGGTCAATGATAACAGGCATAGGCAGGCTCACTGGCCCTAATGAACCTGGGCCTGCTTGTACAACGGCACGGATTTCTTCTTCGGTAGCGAAATTCAGCGGATTTGCCACTAATGGTAGTTTTTCCGCCTTGATTTCATTCAGTTCATGGTCACCACGTACTAGCAATGCAACCAGTTGATGACCGCTTTCTTTTGCCGCATGGACGATCAGAGTTTTGACGGTTTTCTCAATCGGTAAGTTGAATTGTTCGACCAATTCCGCAATGGTTTTAGCATTGGGTGTATCTACCAGATGCATATCTTCTGATGGGGCAGCACGCTCGTGGGGTGGCGTAACGGCTTCAGCCAATTCAATATTGGCCGCATAGTTAGATTCTGTGGAGAAAACGATATCATCTTCACCGCTGGCAGCCAGAACCTGAAATTCATGGGAAGCACTCCCGCCGATAGAACCGGTATCTGCCAGAACAGCACGGAAATCCAGCCCAATACGGGTAAAGATTTTGCTGTAGGCAGCATACATTTTATCGTAAGTCTCTTGCAGGGACTCTTGGCTGGTATGGAAAGAATAAGCATCTTTCATAAGGAATTCGCGTGAACGCATGACACCGAAGCGCGGACGGACTTCGTCACGGAATTTGGTTTGAATCTGGAACAGGTTCAGTGGAAGTTGCTTATATGAAGTCACTTCATTACGAATCAGATCGGTGATGACTTCTTCATGAGTCGGTCCGAGAACGAAAGGACGCGCGCCACGATCTTCAAAACGCAGTAATTCTGGGCCATATTGTTCCCAACGGCCACTCTCCTGCCACAAATCTGCCGGTTGAACTACCGGCATGGAAACTTCAATCGCCCCAGCATTATTCATCTCTTCACGAACAATGTTTTCGACTTTTTTTAATACACGGACACCTGTAGGCATCCAGTTGTACAGACCTGAGGCGAGTTTACGTGTCATGCCGGCACGAAGCATCAGTTTATGACTGACAACCTCCGCATCAGCAGGCGTCTCTTTTAAAGTAGAGAGCAGATATTGGCTAGTACGCATAGTAAGTTTCCATTGGACAGCAAATTGCTTCTGGGCGACAAGATTGTGCCACCCAACCCAGAAAATAAAGATAAACCGCTAGTCTACCAGCGAGTTTGCTATGTCAAAAGGGGTTTTAACGGTGTTCAATAGAAACCACTTCCGTCATGGAGTCACGTATCTGCCAGCGAACATTGAAATCCAAGATATGAACTGCATATATCCGGTTTTCCTGTTCTTTCCTGCGATAGGCCGGGCGAGGATCCTGCGCCAATATTTGACTGATGAAACGTCGTAAATGAGGGTAATTTACCTGATAGGACAACAGTTGATGTTCAGCTACTGGCAAGAACGAGACTTCCATTCCAGTGTCTGGTGCCTCCTGTGCAAAACCCGCTCTGGCTTCCGGGCGAGATTCGGCGAAAGGCAGATAGGGCTTGATATCGATAACGGGTGTACCATCGACTAAATCCAGACTGCCGAGTTCCAGAATGACCCGATTGTTCTGGCATTGAATACCTTTCAATTCTACCAGCGACATACCAATCGGATTGGGGCGGAATGTCGAGCGGGTAGCAAACACGCCCATTTTGGCATTTCCCCCTAAACGGGGTGGGCGAACTAATGGATTCCAGCCACCATTCATCGTTTGGTGAAAAACAAAAATAATCCATAAATGACTGAATTGTTCAAGCCCACGTACCGCATCAATCTGGTTATAAGGAGCAAGCAACTCTAGCTGCCCCGTCCCATCTTCTACCAAACCCGGTTGGCGGGGAATGGCAAACTTCTCTTTATAAGGAGAATGGATGGTTCCTATTTGAGTAAAATGAAAATCTGCCATGAGCGTTTTTAGTCATCATTATTTAGTGGTAAGCAGGGCAGAGCCTTCACAAATCGCAGTCTGGTAGCAGTTGTGATTAGACAATATTGCACACTGATGAAGTAATACTGCATTAGCTTTCAGAGACGTGGCTTTTGCCAGCATGTTTTTCCGTGCAACTGCAATGCTGGCAGGAGGATCTTGTCGCGTAGTACGACAGGATTCCCCGAAAACGATGCCTAAATCTTTAAATGGAGTGCCTAGCAGTTCTTCTGTATTGGTGTATAGCTGAACGTAAGACGACACTTTACTTTTCTTGGCTGGCTGATGTTTCAACTTTGAGCCTGCCTGAGTAGGTTTTTCGACCTGAGTTGACAGAGAAGTACACCCAACCATAAATAGCGCCATGAAACAGATAGGTAGCATACGCATCGCGTTGAATCCTTATTCTGGTAAGGTCGGTGAGTGGGGGCTGTTGTCGATGCTTGAAACTGCGATAAAAAGCGTTTGGTTCCCCCAGTCAAAATGGGCGGATAATAATACCCGCCCGATGATTTTAATCTTGATTGACTGAAGATGAAAGGTTACCAGCCTTTTAGCGCACCACCCTTGAAAATTGTCTGGGCGGCTTGTTCTACTTCCTCAGATTGATAGGCTTTAACAAACTTTTGAACATTTTCCGCATCTTTATTGTCTTCACGGCTGACAATGATATTTACGTAAGGTGAATCTTTGTCTTCCACAAATAAACCATCTTTTTCCGGTGTCAGACCAATCTGGCCAGCATAGGTGTTATTGATGATAGCCAAGGCAATTTTCTGATCGTCCAGTGAACGTGGCAATTGTGGTGCTTCTAATTGAACGATGTCCAGATGCTTTGGATTCTCAGTAACATCCAAAACAGTTGGCAGCAGACCAACACCATCTTTCAGTTTAATCAAACCTTGCTTCTGCAATAACAACAGTGAACGGCCCAAGTTGGTCGGATCGTTTGGTAGAGCGATTTGAGCACCATCCTGCAATTCATCCAGAGATTTTATCTTCTTGGAATAAGCCGCTATTGGGTAGATGAAAGAGTTACCAACAATAGCCAATTTGTAGTTGCGTTCTTTTATTTGTTGATCTAAATAAGGTTTATGCTGGAAGACATTCGCATCAATATCACCCTTGCTCAGTGACTCATTTGGCAGAACATAGTCATTGAACGTAGTCAGCTCAACATCAAGTCCATATTTCTCTTTGGCCACTTTTTTGGCAACTTCTGCAACTTCAAGTTCAGGCCCAACAATGACTCCAACCTTAATGTGGTTTGGATCTCTTGGTTCCTGACCGCAGCCTGCAAGAATTAATGTTCCTAATAATGCACTGATTGCAACGATGGATTTCAATTTTACTGACATATTTTCACCCCTATTGAATACTGATTTAGAACCTGTCTTACCAGGCTACTGCGTACTACTCATGAGGCTTTTAGGTATAAGCCCTTAAAAGGTGCCGTAACAGACACCATAATTGAAATAAGGTTATTTACGGTTAGCCGCTTTGGCCAAATGATCACCGCTTAATTGAATCAAGAAAACAAGAATAACCAGCAACGCTAATACGGTATTCATCACTGTTGCATTGTAGCCAATATAGCCATACTGATACCCAATCTGGCCCAGACCGCCTGCACCAACAGCGCCTCCCATTGCGGAATAACCAACCAGAGTAATTAAGGTAATCGTAGCGGCATTAATCAAACCCGGTAATGCTTCCGGCAACAGAATTTTTTTGACAATCTGAAGCGGTGTCGCTCCCATTGCGCGAGCTGCTTCAATTAAACCTGACGGAATTTCTAATAAGGCATTTTCCACCATACGTGCAATAAAAGGTGCTGCGCCGACCGTTAAAGGAACAATCGCCGCTTGCAACCCGATGGATGTTCCCACAATGAGTCGAGTGAATGGGATCATCCATACCAGTAAAATAATGAACGGGATTGAGCGGGTAATATTCACCAGAGCAGATAGTATGCGATAAAGTGCCCCATTTTCTATAATCTGACCTGGACGGGTAACATATAAAAGCACACCTGCCGGTAAGCCAATAACAAAACCAAAGAAGCCAGAAACAAAAGTCATCACCAGAGTTTCCCAGACGCCTTTAGCTAGTAATAAAATCATTCCTTCAGACATAACCGAGAACCTCTATTTTCACATGGTGTTCTTCTAAGAACGCAATTGTTGATTCAATACTGCTGCTTTCACCGTCTAATTCAGCCAGCATAACGCCAAATTTCACGCCACCGGCGTAATCCATTTGGGAACTTAAGATGCTGATATCGATATTAAAGCGGCGGACTGCCATGGAAATTAGGGGAGCATCAACTGATTTACCCGTGAATTCCAGTTTCACTAGTGGACAGCGATCAGGCGCTGATTCAGGCTGCAATTTTTGTAGATAATCTTCAGGAATATCCAAATGCAGCGTAGATTTAATAAATTGTTGAGCAACAGGTGTTTTAGGATGTGAAAATATTGCGCTCACTACATCCTGCTCGATTAATTGTCCACCACTAATTACTGCAACTTGATCACAGATGCGTTTAACAACATCCATTTCATGAGTAATCAGAAGGATCGTTAACCCTAACCGGCGGTTAATGTCTTTTAATAATTCCAGAATAGAACGCGTTGTTGCTGGATCCAGAGCGCTGGTGGCTTCGTCACACAAAAGTACTTTCGGGGAATTTGCCAGTGCTCTGGCAATAGCTACACGCTGTTTCTGACCACCAGATAAATTAGCAGGATAAGCATCATGCTTATCAGAGAGCCCGACCAATTCCAGTAATTCATTGACTCTAGCGTTTATCTCGGCTTTTGGTGTGTTGTCCAATTCTAAAGGTAATGCCACATTGTTAAACACAGTTCTGGAGGATAGCAGGTTAAAGTGCTGAAAAATCATGCCGATGTGACGACGGGCACGTGTCAGTTCGCGCTCTGAAAGTGATGTCAGATCCTGCCCATCAACCAATACCTGACCTGAAGTTGGGCGTTCAAGCATGTTTACGCAACGAATTAAGGTACTTTTTCCCGCGCCAGAAGAGCCAATAACACCATATATTTGCCCCAGCGGGACATGCAAGTCGATATCTGAAAGCGCTTTTATTGAGCGCGCTCCTTGTTGAAATACCTTATTTATCTGAGTCAGTCTTATCATTTTTTTCTTATTAGATGTAAAGATGAATGACTTGAGAACATTTGCAACAAGTCATGAATTAACGTGGATGTTAAGGCGTCTAGACGTCTAAGTCAACTGCGAATAAATTAAATGCTGGATTCTCATTCAGTAACAAATCATGCAATACTGTCTGCTTCGTACGTTCTTGGAGTAATCAAGTGACTCAAGGTATTCCCGCCGTATTTTTGGATCGTGACGGCACGATTAACATCGATCATGGCTATGTCCATGAAATAGACAATTTTCAATTTATTGATGGCGCGATTGAAGCCATGCTCGAATTGAAAAAAATGGGCTACGCACTGGTATTGATAACTAATCAGTCCGGTATTGCTCGGGAGATGTTTACAGAAGATCAATTTTTGCAGTTAACAGAATGGATGGATTGGTCGCTGGCAGACCGAGGTGTCGATCTTGATGGCATCTATTATTGCCCGCATCACCCCGAAGGGAGTGCTGACGCATATAAGAAGAACTGTCATTGTCGCAAACCGCAGCCAGGTATGTTGTTGGATGCACAGAAAGAATTAAGCATCGATATGTCAGCTTCTTATATGGTGGGAGATAAAATAGAAGACATGCTGGCAGCAAATGCAGCCAATGTTGGAACCAAAGTACTCGTTCGTACTGGAAAAGCGGTAACAGAAGCAGTAGAACAGACTGCTGATCTGGTTATTAATAGCCTTGTAGATCTCCCAGATGCGATAAAAAATAGGCAAAAATAGCCTTTTTGCCCAAATTATAAGCGCTTAGGTAAATAATTACAAAAAAGGCTTGCCTAAATCAGACCGCTCCCTATAATGCGCATCCGTTGTCACGACAAACATACAAACGCGTCGGGATGACAAGAGTAAAAAGCTTCGAAAATAAAGGCTTGACACTCAGCGAGGAAAGCGTAAGATACGCAGCCTCACGACACGGAGG
>NZ_JAQRFO010000040.1:0-41424 GCF_028598775.1 Xenorhabdus aichiensis | reverse complement strand
GCCAGCGGCTGAATCTGGCGAAATACAACTGAGGTGGATGTGAGTGAAATTCGTACCGTGTTGGAGGCTCCAACACGGTATAAAAAACAGCCATCTTTGTTTGTAACAGTGATGGTTGAAAATCATACCGTGTTGGCGTCTCCAACAAAGATTAAAAAGTATACAGTAACACGACCAATGGCGTTTAAATAAATCATCGTCCTGACAGGGAAATAAAATCAAAGGTTTTTACACCTTCCCATAACTGGTTATTGATTGAGTTCCGAATGCCTTTCCCCTGATAGTCCCGCAGACATAAACTGGCTGAACAGGAGATGATCTTTATGTCTGATATTGGCAAAAAAACGGCACCGCCGCCGCGTTTGCGTGCCGGCGTATTAAAATCTTCTTTGAATATTGAGCTGCATACTCACTACGCGATCCGGCTCTGGGAAGGGCGCAGAAGGGAAGAGATGACGAATTCCCGTAAATTTTCAGATATTCTCGGTATGCCGCAGGTCATCAAACGCGCAGGTACTATCAGTGCGGACTCGGCAGCCGATAATCCCTACGCCGATGTCTGGCTGGTTAAACTGGAACAGACGCTGGATGCCGCCTCTGCCAATCTCCAGCAGAGCATCATCACCTTGCAGGATACTCTGACCTCCCTGCCGGAACACGTTACCTTATCGTCGGTGTCCTCCGTCGAGCCGCTGAATATCGGTGTTTACAGTCATTCACCATTAGGCTATCGCTGTGTCTGGTTGCTGGTCGGCTATGACCAGTTAGCCATGAAAACTTTTCAGGCTTTTCATTACGGGCTGATTTCACGTTCGGAACGTGATGCGTCGCTACACAATGGCAGCCATGCTATCCGTCAGGTTTATGGGATTGTACGCTCTTACCGCTCATTGGCTGTCACCCGCCGTGATATTCAGGAAAAAACACCGACAGGACTTGAGGCCATTAAACTGTTGGGTGAACCCAATCCCGATATTCTGTCAGGCAGGTTGCGTTCTGTTTTTTCGCCTCCTCTGCGTTCGGTTGAGCAGGATTGAGGGAGGAGACGATATGCAACTTTATCTGTGTGAAAAACCGTCTCAGGCCAAAGACATTGCCAAAGTTTTAGGCGTTAAGCAGCGTGGACAGGGTTTTCTCTTTGGTGCGGGTATTACGGTGACCTGGGCTATCGGACATTTATTGGAGATGGCGGGTCCGGAGCATTATGGCGAGCAATTTGGCCCGCCATGGCGAATGGGTGTTTTGCCGGTACTGCCTGCGCAATGGCAATGGGAAATTAAAAAAGACACGGCGGATCAATTCGCGGTCATTAAACAACTGTTGAAACAGGCGGATGAAGTGATTATCGCCACTGAGGCTGATCGCGAAGGGGAAGTCATTGCGAGAGAATTGCTGGATTATTGCCACTTCACCGGCACGGTCAGGCGGCTCTGGCTTTCAGCGCTGGATGAAACGAGTATCCGGCAGGCGTTAGCGGCGATTTTACCGGGGGAGCAAACCGTGCCGTTATATCAGGCGGGATTGGGCAGGGCACGGGCGGACTGGTTAATGGGTATCAATCTGACCCGTCTGTATACCCTGAAAGCGCAGGCACAGGGTTTTGGTGAGGTGCTGTCCATCGGGCGGGTACAGACACCGACACTGGCGTTGGTCGTTGAGCGGGATAAGGACATTGCTCATTTTGTGCCAAAACCGTACTGGCAACTGATTGCAGAACTGGAAAAAGAGAACGTGCGCTTTCGCGCCAAATGGCTGCCGGCGGCGGATTACTGTGATGAAGAAAAACGCTGCATCCGGGAGGCGATGGCTCAGGCCGTGCAGCAACATTGTCAACAGACAGAACAGGCCACGGTTATTGACGTCAGCAAAAAACGGGAGAAAACGCCGCCGCCGCTGTGTTTTGATTTGGGTACACTTCAGCAGGTGGCTTCCCGTCAGTGGGGAATGGGCGCCGGTCAGGTGCTGGCAATTGCCCAGTCCCTGTATGAAACCCATAAAGCGACCACCTATCCCCGCACCGATTGCGGTTATTTGCCCATCTCCATGCAGGAAGACATTCCCGCTGTTTTCACAGCATTGGCGCGAACTGATCCCGCCATGGCTGCGATTATCAGCCAATTGGATAAGCACGGGGTTTCCCGTGTCTGGAATGACAGAAAAATCACGGCACACCATGCCATTATTCCCACGCGCCATCCCTTTGATATCACCAAATTATCGGCGGATGAGTTAACGATTTATCAGCTTATCCGCCAGTATTATCTGGCGCAATTTCTGCCGGTACAGGAATCAGATGTGACTGAGGTGACGCTGAATATCGGTGGTCAGCTATTCCGGGCGAAAGGGTGGGTCAACGTTATCACGGGCTGGAAGGCGTTGTTTACGCATGAGAAGACTGAGGATGAGCAGGAAGAGCATTGTCCGCTGCCGGAACTCAGTCAGAATGAGGTCTGTCGTGTTACCGGGGGCGACATACAGTCACGGCAAACCAAACCGCCTGCGCCTTTTACCGAAGGCACCCTGATTGCGGCCATGAAAAATGCGGCCGGTTTTGTCAGTGATCCGCAATTAAAGAAAGTACTGCGTGAGCATGCCGGACTGGGTACGGAAGCCACCCGTGCCAACATATTGGAGACCTTGTTTAAACGTCATCTGATTGAGCGGAAAAAGAAAACTATTCACTCAACTCCTCTGGCGCAGGAACTCATTGCCAGGTTACCTGATGTGCTGACTAATCCGGGCATGACGGCATTATGGGAACAGTCCCTCGATGATATCGCTCAGGGCAACGCGTCGTTGGCTGTTTTTATGCAAAAACAGGTGCAATGGCTTCAGCATTTAGTGGAGAAGGGTAAGACACAACCGATTCAGTTCACATTACCGGCAACACCGGAATGCCCGGTCTGCGGCGGTATGACTCAAAAACGGCAGGGAAAAAAATCCCCGTTTTGGGGCTGTGTAAACTACCTGGCCTGTAAGGGAATGCTGAATGCCAAAGCTGTGACGCAATCACGAAAAGTCAGGCGGGAAAATCAGCAGAGATGAGGATCCTATTGTTGATTGACTGCCCTGTACGATGCTTTAAAAATCAACCTGTTTACTTAGATGATCTGTCAGCCTGTAAAGATCGCCTGCGGGTGGCTGTAAAACTCCTGTAGCCTGCAAGGGAGAGCATCATGCGGTACATCTGCACACCTTTGGAAGCAGATATTGCGGGATCAAAAGCAACTATTGCCCGGCAATAAAGGTTCTTTATCACTTAATTATCAGATAGTCAGAAATGCGCATTTCTGGCTCCCGGCGGGAAAACCACTCCCGTCAGGGCATGGCTTTTCTCCGTCATATCTTATTTTACCTCCATGGAGAAAACAGCATGTCTGAGAATACAACGCCATTGACCAAAAACGACTATTTCAATCTGAACATCAAAGGACTGGGCTATTTGAATAATATTCGCCATGTCAGCACCTCCAACGGTACGTTCCTGAGCTGTGTGATTAATGCACTGAACGGGCCGGGTGATAACCCAGTGTATGTGCGTTTTGATATTACCGTTGTCGGTAAAGAGGCGACAAGTCTGGTCAGTCGTTGCCAGAAAGCGGTTGATGAGGATAAGAAAGTGTTGTTGGGTTTTACCTTAAGCAATCCCTCAACCGATATTTTTACCCTGAAACGCGGTGACCATGCCGGAGAGCAGCGTGTTAGCCTGAAAGCCCGTCTGATTAAAGTCGACTGGATCAAAATCGGTCAGGAAAAAGTATATCAGGCCGAACAGTCTGACTCACTGCCGCCTCAGAATGGCGTCACGCAACAGGAATATGTAGAAAACTCTTTCTGATATTCATTATTTGTCAATCCGGCCTGTCCTGAATCACCGTATTCAGGGCAGGTATCTTTATGATTACAACAGGATAATGCCATGCGTTTTGCATCGATTGGTTTTCTGGCACTGCAATATTGTCATAAACAATTACCGTTAACCGTTTTACAGACCCGTGCAGGATTTTATATCGGCACGACCGATGACGGCGTGCCGTGTTCCCGTGAGTCAGTGGAATATTTTGCCCGCCGTGAGCAGGCAGAGTTTGCGCTGAAACAAGGGCAGTGGACGCAACGTCAATCTTCATAACAGGGAGGAAATACTATGTCTTCACGGGGTATCAACAAAGTCATTTTAGTCGGCTATCTGGGGCAGGATCCGGACATCCGTTATCTGCCCACTGGCGGTACAGTGGCAACGCTTTCACTGGCTACCGCTGAAAACTGGCGGGATAAACAAACAGGCGAAATGCGGGAAAAAACCGAATGGCACCGGGTGGTGATATTCGGCAAGTTAGCGGAAATTGCCGCGGAGTATCTGCTGAAAGGTGCTCAGGTTTACATTGAAGGTCAGTTGCAAACGCGCAAATGGCAGGACGACCAGGGGCAGGATCGCTACTCTACCGAAGTGGTAGTGAATGTAAACGGCACGATGCAGATGTTGGGGAGTCGTGGTGATTCGAAGAGTGCGACTGCTCATCAGGTTGGACGCAAACCGTCACAGCAACAACCTTCTCAACCCGTTAATCAGGCAAAAAAAGCCTCTCGAACGGTACCGGTTTCGACTTTACCGGAAGAGGAGGAGGTAGATTGGAATGATGAGATCCCATTTTGACGTTTTTTATCATCAACACATTGCCCTGTTACAACAGGGCTTATTTTCATTATTGGGAAAATAATTTATTTTTTTATAGATCTTTATTTGAATCCACTGGCGTCTATTCGCCTTAATTTATCAGCGTATTCTTTCATTTTCTTTTTGTTAGGTAATTTATAATAAAACCATAACCAAGAAAGCTCTGTAATTATCATAAAACAATAAATGGTACTTAATTTGAATTCTGAAGGTGTATAAGAAATAAAAACGAAAATAGAAATCAGCATAAGCACCAATGATATCATTGATAATGAAAGGCGTTTTTTTCTATCCTTTGAGTACTTTTTAAAATCAACGATTATTTTTTTATTTTCAAGGTGAGTGTATTTCACTATTTCTTTCAACTGATCTTCAAGGATATCGCATCTGTATGGTTCGGCTAATAAAAACATATAAATCTTTCGGCTAACATGATCTCTTACTCCTGTTATTTTTAATAGTAAAATATCTTTTGTTTTCCTTTCTATGAATAGTGATTCTATGGTATTTCCTTCCTTAATACGAGAAAGATAATTATCACCATATTTCTTGAATTTATTCAATCCCTGATCTTTAAATGCTAATAGTATCTCTCTTAATTTTTTATTTTTTACAAATAAAATCAGGGCAATAAAAAAATATAAAGGGCGCATCCCCCTCATTGAGGTTTTTCAAAAAATCTTTTGTTTCATCTACCAATGACATAACATGTTTTCCTTTTAGATATGATAACCATTAAAGGTTATGCTAAAACATCTATGGAAGGTGAATTTTATCTATTAATATTTTATTTTTTTCTCGTTTTTTTAAACTAAATCACAAATTAGAGTTTGGTATGTGATATATGAATGTTTTTCTCTATTACTATAACGAGAATTGGTTTATACATTTTAATCGAGAAGAAAACCGATTTTGTGTTATGGTTCATTTATCACATGTAAGGTCTGATAATTTTAATTCATATCTCCACAAAATCGGCAACTTTGGCGTTATGATTTACACCTTGATGATCTTTTTTGCATTGGGATAACGTGCAGTACTTGATTCAGGATAATATTTCACTAAATCATGTTGTTGGTATGTATCAATCCCACTTTGAAGCTCTTCTTTTTTTCCAAAAAATATGACTCTATCTTTTTTGCTTTTTATTAAGATGTGATTGTCAGCGACATGAATAATTTCTCCAATATGAGAAGAGTCTAAAAGGGCTGTTTTTCCCCACTCTTTATTGATTGGTAGTGATGGTATACCGACGGGAAGTTGTTTATTTTTCCAGAGTGTATGGGTACTGCATAATTCTGCCATTTTCTGATTGTTTTCAATGATATCCAACAGCTTCAGATTTGAAGGATTGATCCAATAAATAACCTTCAAACAGCGTTCATAGTGCTCAATAACTTTGTTGATGATATCCTCAACCTGATACGCTTTTTGATCACGCCATAGTGGCTCATGATGAGAAAGCCGGTTGCGAATTTTATTAATTTCCTTTAGCTCATTGCCAATGCTGTTAATTGATAATGGACGGCCTGTTTGTGTATTCAATGCATTAGGAAAAACTAAACCTCTTAAATATGGCCAAAGAACTAAGTAAGCGTTTTTCTGAACGTCAAATTCATTTCTTACCATAGATACCCAAAAACCAAATGTCAGTTTGGCGATAATATTTTCAGGTGTGTGTGGTTTTTTTTCTTTATCTAATTGCTTTACCGCTGCTTGAATGCCTTTATAAGCGCCAGGGTTATTCTGTTGTGTGAACGTCGTAACGAACCAACTACGATCTATTTTGGATTTCTTTTCTTCCCAAACATGGCTGGCGAATTTGTTCTCAATACGTTTTTCTTCATATTGGATATAAGATTGATGGATGGCGTTACGTAATGAAATCTCAATGACCTGCAACGCAGGTAAGAAAACACTGGCCAGCTGTTTGTTCCACAGATAAATGCCCAGACATTGCTCAGAAGATGTTCCACCAAGGATAGGAGACTGATAGGTGGCAAATCTAGAAGCGGATAGCGATTTAGTAATTGCTTCAATAGTCATTGTGTTACTACGTCCTTTGTGAATTTGGCGTAGTATACCGTTGTTTTATTTAGATATACACGGTGCAAGCAACACACATTGACGTATTTTACTGAGTGATATATAATCTGTGGCCAGAGGAAACTCTACTTGTGTAAGCACCCGCCCCTACTCATTGTGATGGTCGGAGTGTGAAGAATATTTTTCAAAAAAGGCTCCGAAAGGAGCCTTTTTTGATCCTGATTTACAGTATGTCAGCGATTATTGATAGATATTTATTTTTCTGTTCGTTATTTGAAATTATCAGGACAGAGTAATTAGTGGTACTTTACTGACATGGCAGCACAATAGACTAAGATAATTGCCTTAATCACCTAATTTACTTGTTAAACTTACACATTCGATTATTGAATTAGATAACACAATCCGTTAAAGTAAAAAAGCTATCGGCACATCCGATAGTCGAGGTTTTGCAGCCTTGAGATCAACCACTGGTAGGATTTTTCTACCAGTGTGCCTGTTATCGCCCTTTCAATGGCGGTTCAGGCAGGGGAGGTTAACACCTCGCCGGAAGTTGATCCCGGTCTGCAAACCCTGTTTGAATCGCCACCATCAATAATCAAAAGAAGGGGAAGCAGGCATGACTCACACTCAACAAGACTGGCACCCAGCCGATATTATTGCTGCATTACGTAAACGTGGTACCACACTCGCTGCATTATCCCGCGAATCGGGTTTAAGCTCATCAACACTGGCAAATACACTGTCCCGCCCGTGGCCGAAAGGCGAATATATCATTGCAAGCCGTTTGGATATTGCGCCCTCTGAAATCTGGCCAAGCCGTTATTTTGATCACAAGGGCAATTTGCTTCAGAGAAAACTACGCAATTCGGTTGCTGAATAATTCTCCATTATAAACCATGACACAAAATACAATCATGTCTGTTCAGGTTTTATAAGTTATTGCCTATTTCGAATCGTATTTTTATTTTCAGCAAACACAGTTGAGTTGTTCATTGAATAAACCACAGGGTTCCCTGCATAGTCATCGTTATGTGATGACTGAGCGGGAACCTATCTGGGATGAAAAGCGGTAGTAATACAAGAAATGCGTTAATGGGTTTGGTCGCGGTAATACTGGCGGGATGTACGTCTCCTGCCAAGCAGCAATTTCCCTCTCAGCGTTCAATTGAAAGTACGCCTTCTGTCACGCTCACCCGAAATATTCAGCCTGTGCTGCCTGATGTGTATGGGCAAGCGCCGGAAGTCGTCCGCTATGGTCGTTATCTGTTGGTCAGCACAGATCCTACTGCGGTGCAGCGTGACCCACTCTCCCAACTGATTGATATCCATATACCTGTCTCCCTGAAACCGACGGTGGCGGATGCCATGCGTTATGTCCTGCGCCAGTCGGGCTATACGTTATGTGCCGCTGAACAGGCGGATGACATCCTGTATCGCCAGTCATTACCCGCTGTGCAATATCATCTGGGCCCCGTCCGGTTGAGCTCTGCTTTACAGCTAATGGCCGGGCCGGCATGGCAATTGGACGTGGATGAGGTGCAGCGCGTTGTTTGTCACCACTTGCGGGAAGGCTATCAGCTACCGGATCCAGACAAACGACGCCACAGGAAAGGGAATTAAATGATGAGTGAACAGGCGCAGTCATTACCCGAAAAACCATTCCGTCAGCGCAGATGGATGAATGGCTTCATTTTATTCTCTACCCTGAGTGTGTTGGCCGGCGCTATCGGATGCGGGGCAATGATGATGACGGAGGCAGATAAGCGCCTGGTCATTCTGGAACAGCAGCAAAATAACTGGGCACATCTGGATGATATCGGGCGTTTACAGCAGGCACTGAAAGAGCGGAACGCAGGCAATGAGGAGCAGATTACGCAGTTGAAGCAGGCGTTATCAGTCCTGCCAACCACGTTCCCGGAAAGCGATGCATTAAAGCAGCAGCTTAATGCCATGGAGGCTGTCCTAAAAGGGCAGGAAGCGCGCATCACAGCACTCAGCGAACAGTTACAACAATTACAGCAGGACAAGGCTAAAGCACCGATGCCCATTGTCGAAAAAGATACATTAACGCCCCCAAAGACCCAAAATCCCACGATGACCCCAAAAAACCGTCAATCCATTCAAGCGCCTTTTGTCCTGACAGGCATTGAGAAAAGGGGAACCACCTCTTTTGCTGCTATTGCACCGCGCGATTTCAGCCAACTGTCCCAAATCCGGTTAGTCGGTGAAGGAGAAACAATTTCTGGCTGGACATTAACACGCATGGGCATCGGGCAGGCTCAGTTTCAGGTCAAAGGTCAACGACACATTCTGAAAGTGCAGTGAGGGGCGTGATGCCATTGAAAACCTTCAGCATATTAACCTTAGTCATGTTGAGCTTTGCCGGACAGGCCGCAACATCAGAACCTCTCACCGCAACGGACAGTCAAACGGCAGAAAGCCGGACGCAGTCTCTCTGGACTCAGGCCGGGCAATGGGGATTGAGCATGGAGGAATATCAGCGTTATCAGCAGCTGATGCATGGGCCAAGAGGTATTCAGTCGCCGGGGCTAGATCCGCTGACTACATTGGGCATTGAAGCCCAAAATGAGGCAAAACGCCGTCATTATGCCGAGCAGTGGGTTAAAGCGGAATTTGCCCGCACAGAAAAAGAACTGCGTTTCCAGCGGGAAGTGGATGCGGCGTGGAAACGGTTGTTCCCGGATACACTGCCCGTCAATATGGAAAAAGGGGGAGAGACAAACGGACGTCTGGCGTTATTTGTCAGAGGAAAAAACTGTCCGCAGTGTGATCCCCGTCTGGCTGCGGTACTGGCCACCAATCAGCCCGTCGATATCTATCTGGTAGACAGTGGCGGCGATGACAATACGCTGCGTCAGTGGGCAAAGGGGCATCATATTCCGGTTGAACAGGTGCGCAACCGACGGGTCACACTCAATCACGATGCCGGGCACTGGCTCCGGTTTGGCAATGGCGTGATGCCCGTGTTATTGCGGCAAGGAGAGCAGGGGTGGCAGGTTACGTCATTATGATAACGCTGATTTTCGGTGTGACCGTGATGAGCCTGCCGGTCTCTGCCCATTCTCTGATCCCCACAGGGTACCGGCAGGTTGCCAGCCAGTATGGCATTCCGCCTGACTACCTGTATTCACTGGCTTTGACTGAATCCTCCCGCTCATTACCGTTCGGCCAACGCCCCTGGCCGTGGACACTGAATGTCGCAGGCAAAGGGTATCATTATGCTTCCCGTCCGGAAGCCTGGCAGGCATTACAACACTTTTTGAAAACGCATCCCTTCAAACGCATTGATATTGGCATTGCACAAGTCAATCTGGGCTGGAACGGCCACTATTTTACGTCTGCATGGGAAGCATTAGATCCCTACATTAATCTGCATGTCGCGGCGAGCATTTTACAGACATGCAGAGCGCGTACCGATAGCTGGCTGGCTGCGACAGGATGCTATCACCATCCGGCAGGCGGAAAGCCCGCTGCACGCTACGTTGAAAGGGTGAAAAAACACCTGGCAGGTTTGCAGACAATCAGCGGGAAGACGCAAAAGGAGCTTTCATGAAGCGATGGTACATACTGCCTGTTATCGGGATGTTTTGGATCAATGTCGGTCATGCCGAACTGAACGTCATTGCCGATTTAGGTGGTAAAGATGCCTCACCGTTTTATGAAGGCATCAATGCGCAACAAAATGAATCGCCTTTGCCTCCGGCACACCATTTTTCACCGGAGATAGCCGGCGAAGCGGCGATGTTGCCGGTTAAGACACCAGTGCTGACACCGGGGCAGCTTATCAGCAGGCCGCTGCAACTGCCGGGCATCGGGGCGTTGTTTATTGTTGGTGATGATCCGGATTCAAGGCGGTGGCTGAGCCAGAATGCCGCTCTGTTGGCACAGCATCATGCGGTCGGATTGGTCGTCAATGTCAATGATATGGCGGGATTACAGTCATTGCGTGCATTAGCGCCGGATTTACTGTTATCGCCTGCTTCAGGGACAGAACTCGCCCGCCGTTTGCAGCTGCAACATTATCCCGTGCTGATCACCGACACCGGACTCTCTCAGAAGGTATCACGTTGAGTCGGCGTTATGTTGTTGAAGCCCTGTTGCGTCCCGCTGTGGAATTGAATACCGCCGTGGTTTCGGCCATGGCAGCTTTTGTCTGTGTCAAAGCGCCGTGGGCTGTAGCGTTAATCCCTTCGGTCAGCTATGTCATGGCAGGTGGTTTTGCGGTGCTGGCGGTCATACGTACCCTGCAGGGCGTTCAGGTGATCCGCTATCGCCGGAATTTGCGTCGCTTGCCCCGTTATCAGATGAGTACAAAACAAATTCCGCTCAGTCATCAGCATTTGTTTCTGGGCAGGGGATTTCGCTGGCAGCAGAAGCACACTCAACGCTTGTTAGATACCCGCCGACCGGAAATCGAGCGGTTTGTGCAGCCGTCAAAAATGTATCAGTTTGCCCGTACACTGGAACGCAAAGCAGAATACCGTTATCCGAGGTTATCAAATTTACTGCGTCAGGATTCGCCCTTAAATCCGGTGCGTCCTTTGCCGCCAGTGGGCGGTAATCCGATGATACATGGTATTGAACCGCAGGAAACGGAGGTGTTTATGGATCTCCGGGAACGGGTGGGTCATACGCTGGTGATGGGCACAACGCGGGTCGGCAAAACTCGTCTGGCAGAGCTGCTGATCACACAGGATATCCGGCGGGGAGAAGTCACCATCGTTTTTGATCCCAAAGGCGACGCCGATTTGTTAAGACGCATCTGGGCAGAGGCGCATCGTGCCGGACGGGGCGGCGAGCTGGTGATATTTCATCTGGGCTGGACAAACATTTCCGCCCGCTACAATGCCGTCGGACGGTTTGGCCGGGTTTCCGAAGTCGCTTCCCGTCTGGCAGGGCAACTCAGCGGAGAAGGAAACAGTGCCGCGTTCCGTGAATTTGCCTGGCGGTTTGTCAATATTGTCGCCCGTGCGTTGGTGGCGTTGGGACACCGTCCTGATTACACACTGATCACCCGTTATGTCAATAACATCAGCGAACTGTATCAGTTGTATGCCATCCAAGTGATGGAAGAAAGGATGCCGGCGTTGTTAGCACAAATCAGTCATTGCCTCGGTACTCTGAAAGAAAAGGATGTACCGCGTAATATGCAGGGGCAGCCCGATGCCCTCCGGCTCTGGGCGATGGAAATGACCCTGAGTTCTGAAACGGGTAAACAACTCTATGATCCCATTCTGGATGGACTGCGTTCTGCCGTGCGTTATGACCGCACCTATTTTGATAAAATTGTTGCCTCGCTGCTGCCCCTGTTGGAAAAGCTGACCACGGGCAAAATCGCGGAATTGCTCTCCCCTGATTATCTCAATATGCATGACCTGCGGCCTATCTTTGACTGGGAGCAGGTGATCCGTAAACGCGGGATTGTCTATATCGGGCTGGATGCGCTGTCCGACAGCGATGTCGCCTCGGCGGTGGGCAACAGTATGTTCGCCGATTTGGTCAGTGTGGCAGGGCATATCTATAAATATGGTATGAATGCCGGCTTGCCGGTGCGCCATGATGGCAAACTGGCCATCAACCTGCATTGTGACGAATTCAACGAACTGATGGGCGATGAGTTTATCCCGCTGATCAATAAAGGCGGCGGTGCAGGGATGCAGGTGACGGCTTATACGCAAACCTCCTCCGATATTGAAGCCCGTATCGGCAGCCCGGCCAAGACGGCGCAGGTGATTGGTAACTTCAATACCCTGATTATGCTGCGTGTACGGGATAACCGGACGGCGGAGTTACTCACCAGCCAGTTGCCGGAAGTGGAAATTTACAGCAAAACACTGGTATCCGGGCATTCGGATGTCGCTGATGTGGAGCAAGGACAGGATTTTACGTCCTCAACTCAGGACAGGGTCGGCACGGTAAAAACGCCACTGATTACGCCCGCAGAAATGATCAACTTACCGAAAGGACAGGCGTTTGCGTTACTGGAGGGCGGTCAGTTGTGGAAAATTCGTATGCCGCTGCCAACAGGCGATACGCTGATGCCAGAAAATTTGCAGAAAATCGCCGAACATATGCGGCACCACTATCGCACCAGTGAATCCTGGTGGGAAAAGAAAGCGTAATTTCCGCGATGGCACAGTCAGAAAACCATTCCCGCCAACCCTCCCAACCCCCGCGCAAACATGGCCTGTTGTATCTGGTGTTGTGGGAATGGCCGTGGAAAATAGTCGGGTTTATTTTGATGTCCTGGTTATTCAGCCTGTTGATTGAATTTATCGGTATGGTATTTTTCTGGCCGGAACTGGGGGCGTCTCATAGCCAAACCATGATGAAGACAGAGCTGGGGTATTTATCGACGGAATTTACCCAAGGTTTGTTGCTGTCGGATCCATCAATGACCGTTTCAGCAGGATTGGCACAGGCTTATCAGTGGCTGTTTATGGGCAGTGGTTTTATGGATTGGATTCAGGGACAGCGGCATTATCAGTTACATGCCCGCAATGATTTTGTTCGCGAACTCAATGACGGGTTGTTCTGGTTATCGAACATATTGCAGGACTATTGGCTGGCAATGGTGTTTATGACCATGGTCACGCTAATCCGGATGGCAATCCTGATGTTATCCGTGCCGTTGTTTGTGATGGTGATTCTGGTGGCGTTGGTTGACGGGCTGGGACGCCGGGACTTACGGCGTTACGGGGCGGGGTATGAATCCAGTTTTGTCTATCATCATGCGAAACGAGTGATTAAGCCGGCTTGCACTATTCCTTGCGTGCTGTATTTGTCGTGGCCGGGGGCGGTGTATCCCACGCTGATCCTGCTGCCTGCGGCGATATTCTTGGGTATGACGGTTATGATAACCGCATCTATGTTTAAGAAATATATATGAGGAATTGGCGCGGGGCGATGGCATGCAAATCACATATTACCGAATCAGTAATAATTTTTCACAAATATCCATGGATTGTCTAGTATTAGTTCATGTGAAAATGGCTTGATTATTTCTGGTAAGATTATTATATGTTGATTTCCTCTTATGATTTTTATCCATATTATTCAGTTACTAAACACGTTACCTCTTGGATAGAGCAAAATGGTACTACTCAGCTATTTAAAAAATGGCAAAAATCTCTTGTTTCATTCTTTGTTAAGAAAGAACATAGCATGAAGAGCGCATTACTTATTGGTACCGGTTTTTTATATATGCTTGATGGAAAATATCCGTGCATTGTGACAGCTGCACATGTAGTACATGAATTGCGCAAAAGTTCATTGCCTTTTTTTTCTATTAATGGAGAAAAATATATTTTTCATAAATTAAACGTTGAATATAATGATGAGCAAGACTATGCGATAATCCCTTTTTCTGAAGAAATGACTGCTATTCAAAAAAGCTGGCTTTTTTTGAGTTCTGATGAAAGACCATTAATGAATAAAACCTCTTCTTTTGTAATAATGGGGTATCCCTCTACAAGAAATGAACTTCATGTCGATAAAAATAAAGGATTATCTCCTCATAATATTACATTTCATAGTTTCAAATATAATGAAGAAAACGAAGATATATATTTTTGGTATGACTCTAAAGTTAAAAATAGAAACATAATATTTGAAGAGAAAAGTTATTTTAAATCTATGTCATCATTGGAAGGCATGAGTGGTAGTGTTATTGCTCAAATAATGGAGCATAAGATTACAGGAGATTTTACACTTAGAGCTGTAGGTATATTCAAAGAATTTCATAGTAAACAAATAGATAAGTATTTGGTTGGTTGTACATTTGTTCCTTTTGCTGATGAAATTAATACTTACATTAGAAAGTACACATAAAGAGCCGGATAAAACTGCCGCTGCACGATGGGATGCAAAACAGTTTTTTGTTTTGTATCCCATCGTCAGCAGACAAGCCGCATAGCGGCGCGTCAGTTTGTAACAGGTTGCATATACAAACTCTGTCATCAGAGGCACCGTTGCTTGTGCCTCCCGGAATTAGTGGAGATATCTGGATGGAGTGTTGACAACCTGCGTCATAAGCTCGAACCAATCACTGGCATAACAGGCACCTTGAAATGCATCCAGTGCCTTGTTTTTCGGATCAATATGTAGATAGTGATGCGAAGCATCCTCACAATAGCCTATAAACGGTTCATCGATACGGTGGAGCAGGATCGAGGCCGCTTCCTCCGAGGAGGCCGGAAAAAACGCACCGCCCATTTCACAGAACATCTCCGCATCATTCTGCTGTGCACCACATTTTTCGCAGTGATTTATCCAGTGTTGCCGACGTATTTGTTGGCTGACCTCTTTGCGTAAAGCGTGGTTAAAGGAGGACAGCGCGTTGCGCACCTGAGTGGGAATATCCACAATATAGAATACAAAGGCGGGGTTTTCCTGCTCGGTGTAGTCGATTTCACCGTCTTCTTCATCTTCTTCCAGAATCTTGTGTCCGGCTGGCAGCATAAAGGCGGTCACCGTGGTCTGTTCATGGCAGTGTCTGCACGGTGTCCGGGTTTGTGCCAGATACCAGAAGGGAGCATGGACGTTGTAAAACGGCAGCCATTTTATAAACGGAGCCGGATCAACATCATTGTAAATAAACCAGATTTTGGCGGTGACATCCCAGTGTGCGCCCAGCTTCCGCGCCTTCTCGTGTTCATCATCCGGGACGTTTAAATCAATCCGCAGCATGTGTCTTCCTTCATTATTAAATCGTTAACCAAATAAATTAGTCAGACTATTTAGCTAATTTTCACCAAAGCATAAAGAGTTTATTGCTGACCTCATATTAAAAACACCGCATTCTCGGCATTTTGGAACCCATAAGGTGAGTGTTTATGCGCTGTTGCTTTTCCCTGTCCCGTACTGCCAGTCTGCTGGGGCTGACCGTATTGTGTATGCCGCTGGCTCAGGCGGCCGAGAAAGACGAACTGGCCAGTGCCAAGCATCTGATTGACCAGGTGCAAATGGCATTGGAACGCGCAAATATCGCCGAAAGTCAGTCTGAAGCTTCAGAACCCCCTCGTTATTATTTTGATTATTTACGCATCAAAACCGATCTCAACACCCTCAAAGACGGCATAGATGACTATCTCACCCCCTCCCGTGCCCAGCCGCGTGATTTAGGGTTGCTATCCGGTCATTACCGTCAGGAACACGCTCAATGACAGACGCACAAAAGAATGCCTTCGAGATGGCATCGGGACACTTTGAGATCACATTCCTGTATCTGGTGTGTGTCGGATTTTTCTTAGCCACCCTGTTTTTATGGGCGGCATGGGCGGCCGTGGATGTCTGGAACGGCTGGGCCAATGAAAAAGTGCGTAATCAGACCATCAGCCAGTTCACCATTCGAACGGCAGTTTTGCTGGTTGTGGCTATCTGGATGTTTGCCAGTTAATGCAAAGAACACGATAAAAAAGGGATAAATCTGATATGAAGAAAATTTTTACGGTCTGCCATCGGGCCAGCACCCACCTGATGACACGGATAAGCACGTTCATCCTGCTGGTCGGATTTTCCTGTGGATCTGCCCGGGCGGATTTGCCTGCCATCGAACCGCCCAAAAGTAGCGGTGGTGCAGGATTACTGGGACAGCTTAAGGGATATGCACAGGATGGCATTGTCATTGGCGGTTTAATTCTCTCTGCCGTGGCCTTTTATAAAGTTGCCGCCGCCGCAGTAGAAACCTTTTCTGAAGTGCGGGATGGGAAATCCAGCTGGACACAGTTTGGTGCCATCATTGTCGTCGGCGTTGTTCTGCTGGTCGCGGTGATTTGGCTGTTGGCGAAGTCTGCGAGCATTATCTTTTAAGGTGACGGCCATGCAGACGATCCGTTTTTTACCCGATCGCTTAAATGCTGAACCCGTGGTGTTCCGGGGATTCACCACACCGGAAATGGGATTGGCGGCACTGACCGGACTGGCTTTAGGGCTGCTCGTGAGCATTCCGCTGATCCCCTTGGCAGGCTGGGTCATCCTGCCGACAGGAATGTTGGTCACTCCTCTGCTATTGATTAGCTTTGGCGGGCGCTGGCTGGTACAGCTTAAACGCGGTAAGCCGGAGAATTATCTCTGGTTGCGGCTGGAAGAGAAAAAACGCCGGCTGGGGATCGGCGATCCTGCACTGATTATTGACGCTCAGGGCTGGTCTTTACGTCGCAGCCGAAGTGTCAGCAGGGGAATATGATGAGCCGATTCCGTCATGCGGTGAAAAATCGTGACCAGCATATTCTGACCCTGAGAATGGTGTGCGGCACGTTAGTGCTGGTACTGCTGCTGACCCTGACAGGCTGGATGGCTTCACCGCGCAATCTCACCATCCATAACCCGCCGGATTTGCGGACAGGCAGTACACGGGCGTGGTGGGAAGTGCCTGCCCCCAGTGTCTACAGTTTTGCCTTTTATCTCTTCCAGCAACTGAATGCCTGGCCGAAAAACGGGGCGCAGGATTATTCCGCCAAAATTTATGCCTTATCGCCTTATCTCACGCCCGCGTGTCAGGATTTTCTGCGGGAAGATGCCAAAAAAAGGGCCGACAGTGGCGAACTGCTTGATAGGGTGCGCGTGGTGTATGAAATTCCCGGCCGGGGCTACGAGACGCGCAGCGTGACCGTGCGTGATCGTGATCATTGGGTGGTGCGTCTGGATTTGGTGGCCGATGAGTATTATCACGCCGAACCCGTCAAACGGGCACTGGTACGTTATCCGCTGAAAGTGGTGCGCTGGGAGGGGGATGCAGAACGCAACCCGTTCGGGCTGGCGCTGGATTGTTATGACGGCGTGCCTCAGCGTCTGGAAGCCATGCCGCAACCGTTGGAAGAGAAAAAGGGCGTGTTTCAGTGATGAACAAATCTCTCTATATGCGTTTTCTGCTGGGGCTGGCAGGTATTTTACTGTTCACTTCCGGCGCAAATGCGGATGAATTGATGAAATGGGCGCGCATACCCTTATCTGTTTCATTAAAAATCGGTCAGGAACGGATAATTTTTGCGGATAGAAATGTGCGAGTTGGTTTTCCCTCGTCACTTAACGATAAATTGCGGGTGCAGAGTGCAGGTGGTGCGATTTATCTCAAAGCCGATACTGCGTTCCCGCAAACCCGTCTGCAATTGCAGGACAGCGAAAACGGCGAAATTATCTTGTTGGATGTGACAGCGGCAAAGACGGGGCCAACGGAGCCAGTACGCATTATTTATCAGGGTGAAAAAAGTACCATATCAAAGGTCGAACCGTCACGTCAGACAAAGCCAAGACTGATGGCACCTATTCCCGTTGTGTTAACCCGCTATGCAGCCCAGCGTCTCTACGCCCCGTTACGCACGGTAGAGCCGGTGACGGGTATCCAGCCAGTGAATCTGCATTTACCTGAATTGATTACCACACTTTATCCATCAGAACCCATTGAAGTTTTTCCGATGGTAGGATGGGAACTACAAAATCATACTGTCGTGGCACTGAAACTGCGCAATACCACTAAGCGAAAAATCACCCTCGATCCACGGAAGTTGCAAGGTCAGTTTGTGACAGCCACTTTTCAGCATCGTTGGCTGGGGGAAGCAGGTACGCCGGAAGATACCACCCTCCTGTATATCATCACGGCGGGACGACCGGATAAGGCTTTTGTTCTAGAGCCGGTAGCCACAAAGCAGACGGTTAAGGCGATAAAGCAGGGAGGCCGCGATGCAGGTTAAATCCAATGCGCTGGTGAAAATACTGGTGCCCGGCGTGCTGATCCTCGGTGGATTTATCGGCCTCAAAAGTTGCAGCTCAGAAGAGGACGCAAGACAGCCAAAAACGGCGCAGGGCAATGCGCTGGCAACCCTGTCACCCGATGAATTGCAGGCACTGGGCGTCGGCGGTGATACGCCGGAAGATACCCTGCGTACCCTGGTGGGCGCATTGAATAAAGTGCGGGAAGAACAGACACGCTTAAGTCAGCAAAACACCGCCATTCTGAAAAAAAATGACCAGTTGCGTCATCAAAAAACGGATGTGTCCGGTCAGTTAGAGGCTGCGGTTGCCGCTATCCGCAAAGAGGATGAACAGCACCAGCGCCGGTTACAGGATGAGCAGCAGGGCTTACTGGGGCAGGTTGATGCGCTGACAGAGAGATTAAATCAATCTTCACTTTCTGCCAGAGACAATGATATCCCTCTGGGGCTAGGATTGGAGGGGCTGGGGAGTCGTTATCATCCGCAGATAACCGGGGAGCAGGATGGGCTGATATGGGTAAGCCCTGCCGATGAAAAGCCCGCTGATGCCCGGAACCCTGCCAATGGCAAAACGGGCGCGTCATTCCCGACCGCTTTTCTGAGTGAGGCCGCGAGCGGGCAGACCACGTATCATCAGGCCCAAAATTCGGCTTATAAGCAGGAAGCAGAAGAAAAATCCGTCTACACCCTGCCGGAAAATGCCACGCTGGTCGGCAGTCAGGCCATGACCGCGTTACTGGGACGGGTGCCCGTCAATGGCACGGTGACCGATCCTTATCCCTTCAAAGTGTTAATCGGCAAAGACAATCTGACTGCTAACGGCATTGAACTGCCGGAGGTTGAAGGGGCGATTGTTTCCGGCACCGCCAGTGGTGACTGGACACTTTCCTGTGTGCGTGGGCAGGTCAGTTCCATCACCTTTGTTTTTCACGACGGCACCGTGCGTACCTTACCTCATGCGGGGCAAAACAAAAATGGCAGCACGAACGGGATTGGCTGGATATCCGACGAAAATGGCATTCCCTGTATCAGTGGCAGCCGTAAATCCAATGCCGCAACTTACCTGCCGACGCTTTTTGCCCTCTCTGCAGCCGGCGCTGTGGGAGAAGGCCTGAATGAAAACCAGCGTACCGCCCAAAGCAACGGGGCCGGCGGCATGGTATCCCTGCTGACGGGCGATGCCGGACAGGCTGCGTTGGGCAAAGCCCTGTCCGGTGGCATGAATGAAATGACTGAGTGGGTCAAGCAGCGTTACGGGCAGACCTTTGACGCCATTTATGTGCCGCCCGGTGCGCCGCTGGCGGTGCATATCACTCAGTCGCTGGCAATTGATTATGAAGAGAAAGGACGAAAGGTACGGTACGACTTCACTCTGCCGGAACAAGATAGCTATAAGGAAGAATTGGATTGATGGAGCAGCAAAACATGAACGGTTTATTTAGTGCAAGTCTGCCGTATTGCCTGCAAGTGCATATGAAAACTCTTTCTGAATTTGCTGAGCCTGTACAGCTTTACTGGCGACGTTTTCGTAAAAAGGATATTCGATTGTATTTGTCAGCAGGCAGGGAATGCCAGCCGCTCTTTGACGGCGATTTTACGGTTTTTCGTCTGACGGAAGCACAGTGGCAGGCTGTGGTTGAGAAACATGAAAAAGCCGCGCCGGAAAACTGGGAAGTGCAGCCCTTTACTTTACAGGAACTGGCGGTACACCCCGAATTTGCCACCTTTACCGTGACTGATGATGACAGAGAGGAGGAGAAAACATGCTGAGAGCAACGCATCATCTGACTCTGTTGAGTGTGGTGTGGCTATTGGCAGGCTGCGCTACTTCCAAAGAAGAAATCCTGCCCGCCGGTGAGCAGACGATGCTGGCGATGTGGCGTGGAAATACGACCGGGAATACGGCAACCATGGCAAGAAACACGTTGCGCCGACCGTTAACCGGGGCGGAACCACGGAATGTTCAGGATGAAGCCTATGATTACAGCCGTTCAGCGACCAACGAAATCAGTCAGCAGTTTCCCCGTCTGCCGAATCCCGATATGGTGATGTATGTGTTCCCGCATCTGGCTGCAGGTACTACACCGATACCGGGATACAGCACGGTTTTCCCTTTCTATCAGCAGGTGCAGTACGCCCTGCCGGGTGAACGCACGGAGGCGCTGTAATGGTCTTTCATCAGAAAAACAATGCCCGACCGGAATCCCTGCATCGTCCCGGCAGGCTGCGCGATACGGATGAATCCGCCCTCTACCATGCCAATCCCTCCATCATTGATTACCTGCCCTGGGTGGAATATCTCGAACAGGAACAATGCCTGTTGCTGGATGATGGCATTTCCGTGGGAGCGGTCTACCGTATCGAGCCGATCGCCACAGAAGGCCGACCGTTTGAACGCTTGCTGGAAATCCGCGATCAACTGGAAGATGCGATCCAGGACAGTCTGGAAGAGGACGATATTTCCCCGTGGGTGGTACAGTTTTTTTGTCAGGATGAAGACGACCCGACCGGCTATCTCAATACCCTGCGCCGTTATATCAAACCGTGGGCGGCCGGTACCGCCTTTACGGAAGCTTTTTTGCAGGAATCAGAAAAACACCTGAAGAATATTGCCAGTCCGGCAGGCATATTTCAGGACACCTTGATCACCGGGCAACTGTGGCGGGGTCAGCAACGACTGACCCGTATGGTGGTGTACCGATGGCTGCCCACAGGTCGCAAATTCCGTGCAGACAGCCACTCTTTGTCATCGGTGGCAGCACTGGATCAGGTCTGCGAACGCCTGGTCTCCGCACTGGCTTCGGCGGGTGTTGTCTGTGTCCGGCAAAGTGGTGAGCAAATCCACAGTTGGTTATTGCGTCATTTTAATCCGGCACCGGGCTGGGGGATGGGTAAGGCGGATTTTTACCGCGCTGTGAGTTACGCCGCACCGACAGAGGAAGAATTGCCCGTCAATAACGACTTTGCCGAAAGCCTGTGGTTTACCCCGCCGGTTTCCGATCCGCAGACGGGTATCTGGTGGTTTGATGGCCTGCCGCATAAAGCCATTCCGGTTGAACGTCTGCGTCGTTCTCCTGAGCCGGGCACGCTGACGGGGGAAGTCAAACGGGGCGATAATATTAATGCCCTGATGGATATGATGCCGGAGGGCACCGTGGTTTCTCTGACCATCGTGGCACAGGCACAGGATGTGCTGGAGGAGGATTTTACCCGTCTGGCGAAAAATGCTGTGGGAGAAAATACCGAATCGTTGCGTGTCCGGCAGGATGTGCAGGAAGTCAAAGAACTGCTGGGGCGGCGGCACAAATTGTACCGCAGCGCACTCACCTTTCTGGTGCGGGGAAAGGATATCGGTGATCTGAATCATCGGGTGCATCACATCTCTTCCACCTTATTGACGGCAGGATTACAGCCCGTCCGGCCGGAATTCAGTGTTTCACCGCTGAATGCTTACCTGCGGGCGTTGCCGATGGGCTTTAATCCGCAGAAAGATCAGAAACACTGGTACAGCCGCCTGACATGGGTTCAGCATCTGGCGGGGTTATTGCCGGTAACAGGGCGCTCAACTGGGACCGGTCATCCGGGATTCAGCTTTTTTAACCGGGGCGGAGAGCCACTGACCTTTGATCCGATGAACAAACAGGATCGCACCCAGAATGCCCATTTACTGTTATTTGGCCCGACAGGGGCAGGCAAATCAGCCACCTTATGTGCCTCGCTAGTGCAACTGATGGCAATACACCGACCGCGTCTGTTTATTGTGGAAGCGGGGAACAGTTTTGGCCTGCTGGCGGACTATTACCAAAGTCTGGGCCTGAGCGTCAATAAAATCAGTATCAAACCGGGCTGTGGAGTCAGTCTGGCGCTGTTTGCCGATGCCCATCAACTGTTGCAACTGAGTCCTAAACAATTGCGGATCAATGAAGCCGATATTCCTGATACGGATGAGCCACAGGAAGACGAGGGGGATGAGCAACGCGATATTCTGGGCGAGATGGAAATTGCCGCCAGACTGATGATCACCGGCGGCGAGAAAAAAGAAGAAGAGCGCCTGACCCGTTCTGATCGTGGCCTGATCCGCGAGGCGATAATGAGGGCAGCTCAGACGAGTTTTGAAGAAAAACGTCAGATGGTGGCTTCGGACTTACAGAATGCGCTTTATGCCATCGCCCGCAATCACCAGAAAGATGAAAACGGCCAGCTTCTTATAACCACACAGCGGCGGACACGCGCTGATGAAATGGCTGGCGCAATGTCGATGTTTACTCAGGGCTTCGAAGGAGAACTGTTTAACCGCACCGGCACCCCGTGGCCGGAAGTGGATGTCACCCTGATTGATTTTGGCACATTAGCCCGTGAAAACTACTCGGCACAGATGGCGCTGGCCATGGTCTCACTCATCAACAAAGTCAATAACCTGGCCGAACGCGACCAATATCAGGACAGAGAACTGCAACTGGTGATCGATGAAGGGCATATCACCACAACCAACCCGCTGTTATCACCGTATATGACCAAAGTGGTCAAGATGTGGCGTAAACTGGGCGCATGGCTGTGGCTTGCGACCCAAAACCTGGCGGACTACCCCGATACCGCCGAGAAAATGCTGAATATGGCCGAATGGTGGCTGTGCCTGACCATGCCGCCGGATGAAGTCGAACAAATTGCCCGCTTTAAGAAACTGAGCGAAGAACAGAAAGCCGTACTGCTCTCCGCCAGTAAATTACCCTGTTGTTATACCGAAGGGGTGGTGCTGGCGAAAAAAATCGAGGCGCTGTTTCGGGTGGTGCCCCCGAGCTTTTATCTGGCGCTGGGCATGACGGAAAAAGAAGAAAAGGCTGAGCGGCGGGTGTTAATGCGGGCACATCAGTGTAGTGAATTGGAGGCGGCGATGCTAGTGGCGAGAAAGTTGGATATTGCACGGGGATTGAAAGTTGATTTAAATAATAGATGACAGGTATTTGCCTATTCCAAAATAGCTAAGATCTGGCTGTCAGTAAAATGTGCTTTCTTCATAAGATTCGAAACTCCTCTAATTGATTAAGATCACGAGAAAATTCCACTTATGAGCACTCTGTTTTTTTAGGGGAATTACTCCCTTAAATGAAAACAAAAAACAGCAATAAGAGGCGACGAACGTGTCCCGATTTTGTGAGTCACTACAAGCGTGGATAGTTATCTGGTTAGCTGAGAACGGCTGACGGTTAAAGGGAAAAAAATCCCAGCGCTATAGCTGGGATCTCTTTCTGGTTAGTCCTCGTACTTGAATTCTATATTGAGTTTCATTTGTTCTACATCAAGTTTGACCTCACAACTATGCCATGCTGGGTGGTCATTGGTGAGATTGTTCTCTACATAATATTTACGAAGCTCTACTAAGCAATCCATTAGCTCACTATCTGTTTGTGAGCTATTCGGTTCAAACCAAGATTTATTTCCTAGCTCATCAACATAATCAAACATGAACTTAACATGATCATCTTCAGCAGATAGCTCTGCCTCCAAGACAATTATTTTGGCGCTTTCTGGTGCAGCAGCATACAAGGATCTACCAATCCGCGTATATAACTCATTTTCTTTAGACACTACTATTTTCCTCCTGGCTTATTCTGGAATGTTTCTCTCACAGGTTTTTCATTATCAATTTGATAACGTACAGTTAATTTGTCCGGCCTTACACTATTATCAGAATAAACAGCCTCTATCTTAACACTAACCTGCCTATCTTCTTTCAATGCATTCGCCCAGCTATTTTCCATCCGCTTCCAATTGCCTCGATTTAAATTAGCATCCATCGGTACAATATTCAGTTTTTCACCGGGCCCAGTGAATATAGTAGCTATTAAATGACCGCCATCATCTCCTGGGTTACCTTGTTTACCAGACTTCCGTTGCTGATAGGAATTACGATCGTTACTCGACAAATTTAATGAAGCCTCAATATTATTTGTTCTGCCTAATGCATCAGTATGGTACGTTTTATTTCCATCCACATGATAAATCGTATTTGGTTGAGGTTTGTTCAGATCTTTGTTCCAATTACCTTTTGTACCTGAGTCTGTCTTTACAACCACCACCGTTGGCGAAGAACCTGACGGATTTGTTTGTTGATTATGGGCTGAATTGGTGCTTTTTCCTTTAATTGAAAACTTTGTTTCGTTGCCTACCAATATCTCAGCACCGTTAAACACATACTCCAGTATTTCACCTTTTGTACTGATATAGTCATTGATGACAGCATTGTCCTTATCCGTTTCTGTCTTCACAAACGCAACAACATCACGATCAAAATAAAATTCGCCGATACCTTGGAATTCCCCTATCGCTTCATTGGCGAGTTCGCGATGTGCAGCACCACAGATAGTCGGACTGTCCTTACAGGTGGTTTTGACCATATCCCGATCTTCTGCCAGGCTCTTACGCATTTTCTCAAAGATAGGTGTTGTGTCTTCGCCTTTTTCTTTTGCTGCCTTGACTTGTCGATCCAATTTATATAGATCATATTTCAGGAAGTTATGCTCAAGAACTATTTCACCGGCACCCGCGCCACCGTGGGCTCCCTGTGCACTATTTGTAGCAAATGCCCCGGCAATACCACCAATGATTTTACCGCCTGCCAGAATTTGAGCTGGATCATTAAACGTTTTAGCCAGTGTTACAGACGCAAGCCTGGCTGCAAATGCACCCGCTGCTGCAGCTTTTGCATCACCCCCACCAATGTGTGCGGCAATAGCTGATACTGCTGCATGGCTGATAGCCTTTTCAGTAAAACCTAATGCAGCTCCATTTTTTCCGATGAAATCCGCACCTTCGATATTGACCTGGGTGCCTACATTGGCAAGTAACGCAGTAGTGAAATTATCTTTAAAGCTGCCACCATTAATTCCTGTATTTAAACTGGAACTGATAATTGATTGTCCTGCAACGCGTTGAGCGACTTTGATCCATTCTTGATTACTTAATAAAGGTACATTAGTTACACTGTTAGCCGCTTTTTCCACGCCCATCAACTTGTCAAATCCGGCTAAAGCACCACCAATTGCCATGGAAGTGACGGTTGATTTTACAGTTTGACTACTGCCCATTTCCTTAAGAGTTTTGGATACATTGCCTTGGTTGTTAATAAGGCTAACCGCTGCAGTAGAAGCTAAAGATGAGATACCAGCAGAAACTGCGCCGTATGTAGCGGTGCTGACTGCTGCAGTTGTCGCAGCACCGGCTCCGGCTGCGGCGGCTGCGCCACTGGCTGTACCCGCGGCAGCATTAGCGGCAGCAATAGTTACTCCTGCACCAGCTGTGACTACAGCAACGGCGATAGCGATAACAGCAGAAACTACAGGGTTTAAATGCTGGCTCTCATGATCCCAATTCTCATAAGCATCCTGAACTTCATTCCAGTTTACATCTTTGCGCTGACTTAATTCTTTTAACCAAGCTGTTTCAGGCGTATCACCAAGAGCAGTCAATACAGCCTGTAAAGATTGGCCTTTCTGTGTTTTGATATCAGCACTGATTCCATTTTCGGCATCAATTGTTAATTTTCCACCAATATGAACAGAAGGTAATATCCACGTTTCTTTTGAATAACCTTTATCTTGGTTTTTAATAAAAAAACCTTCAGAGTAATTAATGACTTGATTAAACTCTGTATCTTTAACTGCTTTAAAATTTATTTTACCGTGAGTACTAGTTAATGTAGCATTCTTACCAGCTTCGAATTTGCTAGCCTCATAAGTACTATCACCCCTACTTAGTAAATTGATATCTCCACTAGATTTAAACTCAGTTACTTTATTTGTTACATCATGACGATTCTGTGTAGAAGTTTTTGTGTTACCAAACCCACCCCAACTAGTTTTTGAACTTGTATTTGTTTCATGAAGAACCTCTTCTTGAGCTTGAGCATATAAGTATCCACCTTTAGCAGCTACGTTTAATTTATCCCCAGAGTTTAATTTAGTAGCTTGAAACAAAAGACTACCATTAGTTACAATATTTAAATTACCAACACTATTTATCTCTGTACTTTTATGAGTTATATTGGTTAAGCTACTGTCTCTGGTTATTTTATGAATGCCATTTCGACTAGATTCAAAACGTATGTTTCCATCGCTAGTAATATTTATATCTCCCTTAGATTGAAGATAACCTCCTTGAGTGGTTAAAGTATTATTAGAGATTAAAGTTAATTTTTTTTGGCCAATCAGGCTGGAATCTAACTGATACCCTCTTTGTTCCCAATCATAGCCTATAGGATTAGGAGCTGTCGAATATGGAAATGAGTTAAAAGTTATATTTCGGCCAGAAAATAATAATGTATGACCATTCGAAGATAATGTGGCACTTTGTCCACTGAGATCTCTTCCTGATTGAACTAAAAGATCTCCTCCTGCCTTAACTTTACTTGAAATTTTATCAATCAACTCTGTAGAAATCCAGAATTCAAATGGATCTATAGCTGAAGTTATTTCTGCAGAAGTATTTTTATGACCTCCTTTATACGTATCATCTACTAAAGAGAAATTAGGAGAATTATACATCCAAAGAGTATCTTTATCCTCTGTCCAACGCACACCTTGAGAACCTATCCAATATCTATACCCAAAGTCTTTTGAAATAATTCTAGGGCCTAAATCTATATCTTTTGCAGAAATTAAATTAATATTTTTTCCAGCTTCAATACCGATTCCACGTAAATTAAGAGATTGATTTACAGAATTTAGATATACAGAACCTTTTGTGTTTAATTTCTCAATTGACAATGCTTCTTCAAATGCTTTTAATTCCTTATCTCTATTAAATAGTTCCGACATTCTTTTATTATTTTTTAGGATAGAATCATCATAGTTTACGGTGATCCCTTGATTAGCAATTATACTTATATTGCCACTTTGAGGCTTAAATCTCAAATTAGATAATTTAGCGTTATTTCCAGCTGATATTGTAAGATCATTTGTAGCCTCAATTCCACCTAACCAACGAATTCCATTCAGTAAAAAATAACCTATGCGATTATCAGTGAGAATGTTTGCATCTCCCTCTTTACTTAATAAAGAGATATCCTTACCTTTAAGATCGCTTTGGATTATTTCAATGTTATTAACAGCATTAATGGATAAATCCTTGTTAGCTAAGACTTTTGACTGATTTATATTAATAAAATCATTTGCTATTATTGAAATATCTCCACTTGATCGTATATTACTCTTGTTATTTATTGAATTAGAAGATAATACTATATTCCTCATACTAACTAACGATTCTGAATTATCGTTATCAATGGTGATTTCACCTGTTTTTTCAGTATAATAAGGCCTTTTCTTTTCAATGTTTATATTATTTGAAAAATCAGCAATTAAATTTCCTTCAGAGAATAAAAGAGAATTCACTTGAGGATTAATATCTTTCCAGGAATGAGCTTCTCCTAAATTAAAAAATGAATTATCAGTATCACATCCTCCCCAAAAATTAAAACAAGGAAATGCATAGTCAAAAGTGTGGAATATGTTTTTTTCACCATTCTGAGTACTTATTACGTTTAAATCTCTTCCAGTTAGAATTAAATCTTTCTTGGATTTTATGTCAGAATTTATATTATCTAAATCAGTTGCATTAATATACAGATTATTCCCAGAACTTATAGATGCTTTGGTAAAATTAACATTGTGTTGGGTTAAATATCTCTTTACATTGACAGCATTGTTCTGATAAAAATCTATCGTATCGAACCATTTAGAATACTCAAATTTTTTTATATTTGCACTTTTTTTTCTCCACTATATCCTTCGATAGATTCTATATCATGATATTCAGTTATGCCTAGTCGATTATTCTTACTAGTCGAAGTTGCTTCAACTTTCATATCATTGTTCAAAGAGGACTCTTGAATATTATCTAATTTTTCAGTTCTAATAATCAAATCGCCATTATTGGTTTTTATAGCTGCTGATTTATTTTCAATGTATTTACTCTTATCTCCTTCTGTATTCTTCTGAATCCACATATTGTTGTCAGCTTGAAAAAGAGCATCAGTATTAATATTATGCAATTCATTTGTATATATTCTCATATCTTGCCCAGCAGTCACATTACTTTTATTACTCAGTTTGCTGCTTGCAAGAACAATATTCCGCTCTGCCTGAACCGGAGAATTTAGTTCAATATTAATTTCTTTGGCGCCCACATTTAAGTCAGTTTTAGCCTTAATGCTGCCAAGCTCCATTTTGCCATTAGCACTGAGCGTAATGTCTCCCTGATTACTGGTGATATCTTTCAGATTCACCCCGACACCATTTTCCGTAGCAATTAGGCGGATTTTATTGGCGTACATGCCACCCAGCGCTTTGGTATCGACAGCCAATTGTGGCGTTGCACCTTCTCCGGCAATGGTTTTTGTCGTGCCGTCTTTGAAGGAAATCTGGTTGGCCCCCTGAGTGAGTGCAAGGTTATTGGTCTGGATTTTTCCATTCAGTTCGGTGGCTCGGCTGATAATATCAACATAATCTGTTGACTGACCATTTAACCCTTTACCACCAATCGTGATTTGGCCTTTTGTCACATTCAGCGCTTCCAGTGCACCCTGGGTGTCAAATTGCGTTTTACCAGTAGTCAGTACTGCACCGGAGGTATTAATAAATCCGCATCCGTCACAGGTAATGCCATTGGGGTTGGCTATCATGACATTGGCTTTCTGGCCTGCAACCTCCAGTTGTCCCAGTAATTCAGAACGGCTGCTTCCGGTCACTTCGTTGATGATGAGTTGGGCTGCCTCTCCCTGCAGATTGGTGTTGGCGTTGATTTGGCCGGCCAGTTGAGAGTTAACCGCTTGTGTGGCGTTATTTAATATCGCGCCCTGAGTATCGGTATTAAACTCTTTATACGTATTGTGAGATATCCCGGCATTATTGGGTGCAGCAATATTGACAACCGGGACATTGCCATTGTTTTGTACCTGTGTCTGCGAATTGTCAGGGGTAATTCCTCCTGCAAATGCAGAATTCAGAGGATATACACCGGTCAGGTAAATTAAAAGATAGCAGGTTCCCCTTGCCATGGGATTATTATATTTATCCATTTTTTTGTCCTTTAACTAAATTAAGTCCTAATTTGCTGGTATAGTTTTATTAAAAACTGAGTGAAGCAGACCAATAAATAACCCAGTGGTCTGGTTTGAGGTGATTGGGATAAATCAGCGGTTTTCCTAGTGTGACCCTCTGATTCATCCTGTTGCGATTGAGCGAAATACCCAGTGATGTTCCTGTAACATTACCTCCTTCGATTTGCCTTTTTTTATTGTTTTCCAGCCAGCCTGTATCCAGTGCACCATTTAAAGAAAGTTCACCCAATAAAGGGAGTCTGGCTAGTTTCCAGTTCAGTTCATTACGCCAATATCCACCATTATTCCCGATGAGATTTTGCTCCTTAAATCCTCGGACGGAATATTGCCCGCCTAATGAAAGGCGTTCACCGGCATAAAGATTATCCGGAGTAAACTGCCCATACAGGGAGGTCAGGTAATAGATATCTTCCGTAACAGGAATAAAATAACTGCTACTCAGGCTGAATTTACGGAACTGACTTCTGAGGGCATTGCGGTCGCCGGAGTTATCTTTAGTCGCACCCCAGATGCTTAAACCATGACTGAGCGTCGGGTTGAACGTAAGATAGCCCCCTGCCAGTACAGTGCTGTAGTTAGCACCCAGACTGACAGCGTTTAATGTCGGGCTACTGACGGATAACTTTACTCCGGCCGCAATGTTGGAGGTCTGGCGGCGGACTAGCCCTATATTCAGCCCCAGTTTTTGCTTGCTATCACGGTATAATGTCCGGTTTGCTTTTAACTGATGAGTTTGTCCCTTGCTTTCATGGCGGTAACGGTCGGTGCCTACAGATATCATTTGAAATGAGCTGTTTCTGGCATACTGGTAATCGAATGACCAGTAGCCATAAGGAATTGTTATCCCTGATGTCACGTTCCAGTTCTGGTGATTATGGCGAAAATCACTGTTACGGTTGGCGGATATTGACCACAGATCAGCAAGGTGCAGTAGGTTATCCAGCCCTAAAGTGACATTAATTTGTTCTTTCCCGGTATTTTTTTGTCCACTGTTATCCAGTCCCAGACTGGCATTGACCGGCAATCGGGAAGCGGTGCGCTTTAAAATAACGTCAGAATAACCGGGTTGTTTAGCCGGCTGGATATCAATCGTTATCTGTTGGGAAGGCAGACGGTTTAACTGTTCCATGCCCTGCTCAATATCCCGCAAATTAAGGGGTTTTCCGACCATATATGGAAAAGCCATTTTCAGGGCAAGGGGCGTTTCATCATCAAGCAGGATGGAGCCGACTTTTCCTTCCGTAACCGTAATTGTCAGGATGCTGGTGGATAAATCCTGCTCTTTTAATCCTGCCTGAGAAGTTACATAACCTTTTTCTATGTAGGTGTTTGATACCTTACGTACCAATTCGTTAATTTTACCGACGGTCAGGCAGCGGGATAGATAGGGTTTGGATAATGCCTGTTGCACTGATGCGGAGAGATTTTCTGCGCCTTCAAACTGAATTTGGTGAATAGGGTGGCAGAGCGACTCTTCATCATCAGATGTCGGTGTCGCGAGTGGTGATAGCGTAATGCTATTGCGAATGTCATCACGCTGCTGTTGTGCTTGTTGTAATAAGTCTTTTTGTTGCTGAGTAATGGCATCTTGATCAACAGGGCTGATAAATGATGATGCATTTGATTTCCCTGAAATTGCTAGCAGCGCAAGGAGCAATAAACGAGCAGAATTAGCAGAAATTCTGCCCAGAGAATAAAGAGGCATAAATAAATTACACATATATAGAAAATGACGCTGCATTATATAGAAATGTAAATTTAAAACAATATTCTTATAGTTTTGTATTTTTTATGAATTTGGTTGTTTTTAAAGTATGTATGGAAACTGGACTGAGTTTGTTTAGTATTTGATCGCGCGCCTTATTTATAGTGATTATAAATTTTATGTAAACTGTCTTAATATAAAAATTGCATTTTTTTATTTTCAAATTATTTTTAATTATTAATATTAAATTGATGAGTTTATTGGTTGAAAAGTAATCGCGAATTGGTGGTATACTTTTTTAGTGCATTAAAAATAATAAGTTGTGTGGAAATAATAATCAGTCAGTAAATGTAAAAGATATGAAGATGTAATTTTTTACTGGATGTTTTTTATTTAACGTTTGGAAAATGGCTTTATATTCAATTATAATTCATTAATTATTAAAATTTAAAAAAGAATTAAAAGGCGTTGTTTATCATTCCACTCGGTATGTTGTCCTTTTCAGAAGATATAAAAGGGGTAATATGCCAGTTTATCAAAAATCGTATTCATCCTTGTTCGACGGTGTAAAGTCTCTGATTATCGCTCTATTGGGAATGTCACTCAGTTTTTCCGGCCAGGCCATGGCAGAACATCAAAACGAAGACAACCACACAGCTTACAAACTGTCTGAAATCACCTCAAAATGGGGGCAACTCACCCAGTCACAATCCCCCACCGAAGCCGCACAGACGATGGTAGCTCAGCAGTTATCTTCTACTGTCACATCAACACTAACACCCTGGTTTAATCAATACGGCAATGCCCGTCTCACGTTACCTTTTGATCACCATTTCTCATTAAAAGATGCGGCTTTTGACTGGTTGTTGCCATGGTATAGCGCTTCTTCTTATACCGCATTCAGCCAGTTTGGGATAAGGGCGAATCACGGACAGACGACAACCCATATCGGGCTTGGATATCGCTATTTAATGGATAAATGGCTATGGGGGGCCAATGCTTTCTGGGATGCCCTGTGGCCGGAACAACATCATCGTTATGGTATTGGATTAGAAGCCTGGCATGATAACATCAAACTGTCGGCTAATGCCTATCAGCGCTTATCTGGCTGGCAAACATCCCGACAATTCATCGATTATGATGCACGACCGGCAAACGGCTGGGATATTCATGCAGAAGCCTACTTACCTGCATTTCCTCACTGGGGCGGGCAGTTGGTATTTGAACAGTATTACGGGCAGCAGGTTGCGTTATTGGGTGAGTCAGAACGGCAGAAAAATCCGTATAGCGTGACAGCCGGACTGACTTATACCCCCGTGCCGTTAGTGACTTTGGGAGCTGATTTTCGGCAGGGGAAACAGGGTCTCAGGGACAACCGTTTTACACTGGGTGTCAATTACCAACTGGGTGTCCCGTTCAGCCAGCAGCTTGACCCGAATTCCGTGGCTGCGTTGCGTAGTCTGAAATCCAGTCAGTTTGATTTTGTGAACCGGCGTTACGACATGGTGCTGGACTATCAAAAGCAGATGCTGATGTCACTGGCGTTTCCGGCACAAATCAGAGGGTATGAAGGAAAGGAAGTGACTTTTGTTCCCGTTATCCAGTCTAAATATTCCCTTGCCCGTTTAGATCTATTTACAGATGAGTTGCAGCAGGCGGGCGGAAAAATTCTCCATCAGCAACCAGAGAAAGTGATTTTACTGCTGCCAAAAGCCACGGAGAAACCTGTCCGGCTTTCTGGTGTAGTCATTGATAACCAGGGCAACCGTTCCAATATGGCGGAAACGACCCTTGTCAGTTTACCGACCGAAAAACACGTGCAGGTCACCGTAAATAAAACGCAGGCAAGGGCTAATGGTGATGACAGCGTGGTCTATACCGTGGTTGTTACCGACCAGAATGGTGAGCCTGTATCGAATCAAACGGTTATCTGGTCAAGTGATGCGGGGGAATTATCGCAAACCACGCAGGAAACGGATGCACAGGGGCAGGCCACTGTGTTGCTGAGCAGCCGCCAGTCGGGGATTCATTCGGTACGGATTTCTGTGGATGAGCGCGTTGCTGTTGCACCTTCGGTACATTTTAAGGCGGTACTGATGCCGGTGGTGATTGTGGATAACAACAGCCTCAAAGCGGACGGAAAAGAGTATGCCGTTGTGACCGTCACGGTCAAAAACGCAGCCGGAGAGCCAGTACCGAATCAGGCTGTTGGCTGGCAAACCGATTTTGGCCAGCTCTCATCGCTGTCATTAAAGACAGATTCGAACGGGCAAGCCACCACCCATTTAGCCAGTCTGGTATCAGGAACGGCGGAAGTCATTGTCGCTGTGGGCAGCGAGACCGTTGTTTCTTCCCCGATTATTTTTGTCGCCTCTTTGACGCATGCCATCCAGTCAGATAAACAAACCGCCATTGCGGATGGCGAGGACAGTGTACTTTACACTGTTTATGTGCATGACGCAGCTGACCAGCCTGTTACCAATACTGAAGTCAAATGGTCAGTGGATAACGGGCAGCTTGTGGATGAACAAGCTCGGACAGACAGCAAAGGAGAAGCCACAGCTCGGTTAATCAGCCGGAAAGCGGGAACTGCTAAAGTCAAAGTGGAAGTCTCAGGAAAAACACTCAGTGCCCGTCCGGTCACTTTTGAACGCTTGTTACAACCTGTTATCACGGTTGATAAGGTGAGTACCAAAGGCAATGGGCAGGATGAGATTGTGTTGACGGCCAGGGTGAAAGATTCGCTCGGCCAGCCTGTGGAAAATCAGACTGTCATTTGGCAGACAGATAATGGCGCTCTGTCTTCAGAAAGCACACAGACTGACCATCGGGGGCTGACACAGGTTAGGCTGACCAGTACATCCGCGGGGGCACATCAGGTGCAGATTCAGGTTGGGGACAATAAGACAGAAGCCCCCATCATCTGGTTTGATGAAGTGTTGTCATCGGCAATTCGTGTCAATAAAACCCGTGCTGCGGCAAATGGAAAAGAGCGGGTGACATTTACCATCACGGTGACCGATATTCATGGTCAGCCCCTACCGGATAAGATCGTCAACTGGAACACAAATAGGGGGGATATGGTTTCAGTTGGCGATTTGACCAATAGCCAGGGAGAGACGACAGTCACATTAGTGAGTCATCAGACGGGGTTCACTTCGGTGACGGCAACAATTAATGGTCACCAGGTGGTCTCACCCACCGTGGAATTTCTGATGCCGTTGCGGGTAGTTGATACCGTCGCCGTCGATAGACAAGGTGGCAATGTCAACCAGAAATTATTTGGCACCCGGGGGCCTTCGGTGTTTTGGCGCGGGGCGAAATTCCGCATTATCACGGAAGGAAGTACAGGTCGCGTGAACTGGCAGAGTGATTCCTCTTCTGTCACGATGTCGGATGATGCGGTAGTGGTACAGCAACGTCCTGATGGGGTGAGATTAACGGGAACGGATGAGGCAGGGCAACAGGTGATATTCACTTTAACAAGTTATACCTGGTTTGAACGCTCAGGGTTGACAGAAGACTTTTATATGAATGCTAAACAGATTTGTAAATCGCTAGGCAGTCAGATCGCGTCCAAATACGCGCTTGAACGGCTTTATGACGAATGGGGTAGTTTTTATCTTTACGACGGCTGGGCGCGGCAATTTTATGTGACATCAACGGATTATCTGGCTGCCAGCTCAGGTTCAACAGAGGCGCAGGCAAAATGGGCGTTCTGGGCAGAGAGTGACAATTGGATGCGAAATGCCTGGCATATGACGGGATTTGCATGTTCTAAGTAGTAGTATTGAACAGCGCCCTATTATTTTACCTAAGATAAGCGAAGTAAGTGGTTGTTAGAACAGCCACTTTAACAGCAGTAAATTATCAAATATCCTGAATATCAGGATCTACAAACTTCCTTAAAATATCTAGGTGAATATGCATATCCAATTTTATGACATTTTCGAGTTTAATTTCACCACCTAAAATAATGGTGGGTTCAAAGCCAAATATCTCATGTTCCCCTAATGAGCCATATTTTTCTACTGCTTTGGCGAAAATACCTGTTTTTGTGTTGCCTTTTAAATCAACATCATCGATAGATTTCACAGCAAAGAAAGAAGATACTTCGTGATCTAACTCTTTCTTTTCTTTTTTATAAGCTCTTTTTGAAGAATAAAAAAAGTATTAAAAACACAATCAAGTGTTAAGTTAATCCCAGTTTGTTCGCCGCAGAGGTAAAGTTTACCAAAACCACTTCTGGCAATGGCATGGTAAGTATCTGTTGATTCAAATGGGGTGTCTTCTAGCCACATATCGACAATATCTTCATAGTCATCGGGATTTACAATATTAAACACCCCATCTTGATAACTGTCCCAGCCTTCGGTTTTCCAGTAATATAATAATTGTCTCGGTAATTTTCCCTGCCATTTCTTTATAGATTCGGTTGGTACAGGTCTATGCTGGGTTGCTTCACCTAAATCGTCAATAAAACATTTAAAGAATTCATCGTGCATTATCTATACCCATCATTAGGTGATTTAAGTGACTGCATATGCAGCCACTTTATAAACATAATACTATTAAAAATTAAATTTCCTGAATGTCTGGATCTGCAAATTGATGCAGAATATCGAGGTGAATATGCATATCCAATTTTCTGACATTTTCAAGTTTGATCTCGCCTCCTAAAATAATTGCGGGTTCAAAACCAAATATTTCATGCTCATCTAATGGGCCATATTTTTCAACAGCACGAGAAAAAATACCTTTTTTTGTCCCGCCTTTTAGATCAAAGTCATCTGGTGATTTGATTCCAAAGAAAGAAGATATTTCTTGGTCTAACTTTTTCCTTTCTTTCTTGTATGCTCTTTTTTTAGAGTAATTAATAGAGTTAAAAATACAAGATATTGTTAAATTAATTCCTGTTTGCTCACCGCAAAGATAAAGCTTACCAAAGCCACTTCTGGCAATGACATGATAAGAATCTATTGATTCAAAAGGAGTATCTTCCAGCCATATGTCGACAATATCTTCATAGTCATCGGGATTTACTATACTAAATAACCCATCTTGATAACTGTTCCAACCTTCATGTTTCCAATAATATAATAATTGACTTGGGACTTTGCCCAGCCATTTTTCTATTACATCAGCAGGAACATCTTTATGTTGAGTCGCCTCTCCCATTTTTTCAATAAAATATTCAAAAAATTCGTCACGCATTATTTTTTCCCCTTACCTCGACACAATTCTAATTGAACGTTCATCTTAGCGTCACCTAACCCGCTGTCAATGGCCTCTTTTGCTGCATCATCAAGAGATTTTATACGTTTTCCATTCCAGCTACCACCTATAGCGCTGTTAATCCCTTTATCGCCCATTTTCTTAGGTGCATATTGTCCATAGCCTCCTGCAACCATATCTGGTTCATGCAGTGCTGCTAAGCCATCAAATATTTCATCTGCTCTGCTTTGTGCTATTTTTTCCGCTTCTTTTACAGAAACTTTTTTATTAATTAATGAATCAAATATATTACCTTTTATATCTTCTTTAGTATCATTCCGGAAATCTTCCTGCGCTTTCCCAGCCAAACTATTCCGTTTATTCTTCTTATAAGCCTCCCGCGCAATTTTAAACTCTTCAGGCGACATATTATTAATCGCATCCTGCTGTCTGCGTAGTTGATTTGCGTATTCTTTCAAAAATTCCTTTCGTTCTTTCTCTGTTTTTAATTTTTTATAACGTTTGCTGTCATAAGGAGAAAAACAGGGTACTTTCGTTTTCTTTACCCCTTTGACCTTACCCCCTTTTTTCTCAGGAGGCTCTTGAGGATTCCCGGCATTCTCCTTCGATTTTTCATTTTTAGGAACAACATTGGGAGCATCTTTCTCAATTTTCTGGCCTGCTCCGGCAGCTGTTTTTTTCCCTCCTTTAGCGGTAATCTTTTCAATCGCTTTACCGACTCCCTTAACTGCCCCAACGATTCCCTTAACTGCGCCTTTAACCGCACCCTTAGGATTCAAGTCAGCCAGTACCGCACCAGCCTCCTGTTCCGGGTTGTCCAATGTCACTCTGAGTTCATCAAGATTACCGGTGACCGCCCTTCCTCTGGCCTCTTCGGCTGCTTCCGATAACACTTTTGCCTGCTCTTTATTGCCAAGTATTTCATACCACCTTGCCGCGTCTTCCATGTCGCGTGCCGCCTCCATTTGGGCAGCCGGATACGCGAGTTCAGCAATATCAACCCCAAAATTCCAGGTATCTTTTGCTGCACCTTTACCCATTTCGGCGACACTTTTACCGCCCTCAACGATTGCTTTTTTCGCATTGTCATATGCCTGACTGGCGAAATTTTTTTCGTGCAGTGTATTGGACTTGCTTATCAGGTTAGCTTCACCCGGCGCTTTAGTGACCTGAGGGGGTTGCCCGACAATTTCACCTATCGTATTGCCTTCCCCCGTCGGGGCGTCGTTGCGCGCCTTTTTTTCCAGCAAGGGTTTATCGCTCACCGTGGGCGGTGTTTTTTCGATTTTCTTCGCCATAGCTGTATCCTTATGCGCCGTTCATCCAGAATTTGTCACCATGCCGCAGCAATAATTTATTGCCGGCCCGCACACTTTTTGAATGTTCTTTAGGATGGCACTTGCCCCCCACGGTGCCGCTTTTGATGCCATTGGCGACGCCGGGCTGGTCGCCCAGTGTCTGTGGCACAAAACTTTGTGCGAAAACCACCACGGGTTTGCCGTTTGCCCGCACGGATTTTACCGGCACGGAACTCTCCGCCAGTTTGGCCACTACAGGGTAAGGAATAGGCGGGGTTGATGAACCCATCGGCGTTTTGCACACGTCCGGCACAATGCTGACGACTATCCATTGAGTTGCCGTTCGGGCGAAGTAGTTATCAGCCATAATGCAGCTCCTTGCCATCGCCTAAATCGACCCTGACCAGGGGCGCATCCGGGTTCATCTCAAACCGTGCTTCCATCAATCTGATGGACTCGTCAATTTCTATGTGATAACGGTAGGTCATGGAAAGTGTGAGCGCTTCGCTATCGATAATTAAGGTATCCGGATACATCAGATCAGGTAACATTTCTCCATTCAGCATTCTCAGCAGAATAAAGGGACGGTATCCCGGTAGTTGCACTCGCAGTGTGCCCTCACGGGTTAAATGGAACAGGCTGATACGGATATTGTTATCCGGAAAGTCGATTTGCTGGTCTTCCGGCGCGTTATTCCAGTAACCAAAATCAAAATCGTCGGGTAAATACGGATGGCGCTCTTCCAGCCAGGTTTCATTATAGGTGCCTGCTTTTGTGCGACGGGGCAGCCAGGGGCGGCCAATGATACCGAAACCCGCAGGCTGGTAAGCCGCTTCATTAGCGGGAGGTTCATGATTCAACCATTGGGTGAAATCTTCACCAGTGACGGGGGCGTCAAAATGTTCAATACGCGGCGCGGGGTAACGGGAGAGGGCTTTGGCGTTGGCATACCATGGTGTCACAAATCCCCTGCCAATCGGGTTGTATTCGAAAGTGGCATGGGCGATAGGGGGATGTTCTTTTTCCGGGTGTTGTTCGCGTTGTTCAGCGGACAGCCTGAATTCATCAGCCACGGAAGCGGCCGCCTCATCGTCTTCATAGACCTTGCATTGACCACCAAAGGCGTATTGGAAGTCTATCGGCAATTCCGTGAATTTTTGCGGCGGTGTCAGCTGCCATTCGTCCTCTGACGTGCGTTGAAACTCGCGTTCTCCCCAAACCAGTAAAGTTTTGTCGATAAGGGGTTGCCGGTCTGCTTTTGTGACGAGTAACCGGATGGGAACTCTTTCAGCCGGAATGCCGCCCGGCGCATAGGCTACCCCGTTGACAATCACATCACATTTCGGCTTTAACGGTGCTAAGTCACTTTCCTGCCGGACAGAGGACTGGTTGAGTTCACCGCTGAATTCGTCCTGCAATGCCAGCCCTCCAAACGGCTCGGTTAATACAGCCTGATAATACGGCCCGTCGCCGAGAGGCTGGAGCTGATAGACGATTTTCATCGCGACAACATGATATTCTTTGTCTTCGGTATCAAGCATCTTGTAGTGCATAACCGAAAACGGGGTCAGATTTTTGAATTCCATATCAACGCTCCTTAGTTCAGGTCAATGTCCTGTGCACTGATTTGAATGGCATCACTGGCCTGGAACAGGAAATTACTGCCCTGAATCGTGACATTGCCCAGTTTGTCCATGCGCAGGACGCTACTGCCGCAGCGGAGTTCAATCACCGTGCCTGCGGTAATGGATAAGGATTCACCGACGTCAAGCGTATCTGTCAGGCCAATGGTCTCTTCCCGGTGTTCATAAACATCGATGGTTTGGTTTTTCTCGACAGTCTCAGAGTGATTCGCCAGCACATGAGTATCACGGTCATTAAGCACTTTGGTGTTCATGTCCTTTTGGGCATGGATAAACACCTCTTCACCGCCTTTCGCATCCTCAAAACGCAGTTCGTTAAAGCCTTTGCCTTTATGGGTTTTGGTTTTGAAGGTTGTGCGGGTTTTCTGTGCCGGTAAATCCAGTGGCGGGCGGTTCAGGCCGTTATACACACACCCCGTCACGATCGGCCGATCAATATCGCCGTTGAGGTAGGAGATAATCACCTCCTGCCCGATGCGCGGTATTGCCATAAAGCCAAAGCCATGACCATTCCAGCCTTGAGCGACACGTACCCAGCAGGATGCGCCATCATCCGCCTTGTCGTAACGGTTCCAGTGGAAATGCACTTTTATCGCCCCGTCTTTATTGACGAAGATTTCTTCTCCTTCGGGACCCACGACGATGGCGGTTTCATCGCCATCTGCTAAGGGCTTGTAATAGAACGGCGGACGCCAGTCGGCGAGACCGTCGATAAAACTGAACTGGTTGGAGAGTGTCGTACCATCACCGCCATCATGACCCAGTGCCTGTGGGCAGCGTCCATGATGGCTGATACCGACAATCTGCCAGCGGGCATTCAGCGGGGCGTGCGGATGACTTTTTATCTCGAAGATTTTACCCGGCATCAGTTTGATGCAGTTACTGTTTCCGCTGCCGGTCTTTTTCTGGTTATCCAGCGCTTCATGACGGTATTTTAAGAACGGTTTGGCCGCCGCATCTTTCTGGAATCGCCCGTAGCTCTCAAAGACGGTATAGGGGGTTTGTGCACCAAAATCGCGAAAGCCTTCACTGCTTTCCATATGGGAAAGGTGATAACGCGGGTTATCGTAGTTAAAGTCTTTGTGGAGGCTGCGTTGCGGACTCATTCCGACTCCTAACCGCACCTGATAAATCGTATCTATCCCATGGGCGGTTTCCGGTTGCGGGCTGTAAACCAGCGGCAGCCCGGCTGTCATCCCCAGATGGCTGTCGCTGAAAAACAACGTTTCATCCTCAAACCAGAAACTGATGCCTTCTTCTGTGGCCAGACGGCTGAAAAACGCATAATCCGACTCGCGTTTCTGGGTGGTGTATTCCCTGTCCTGATGGGTATCGTAGAGTTTGGAATCGGCGCGTACCCGGTGCTTTTTCAGCAGGCCATTCAGGATGGCGGGCACATTTTGTTGATGGAATATCCGGCTGTCCTGATTGAGTGTCAGGCGCCAGAGGGCGGGGCGAACCGTCAGGGTATAGAGGGTTTTATTGCCGTCGGTGCCTGCCCAGTCAGCGTGGGAGATGATACCGGTGATTTTGCGCTGCTGGAGTTCCCCATTAAAGATTTGTAACACCGCTTCCTGCATCAACAAGGCGGTCAAATCCACCTCGTCTAAAGGCTTGAACGGATTCAGGCTATGGGTTTTGACCAGCGTCAGGTTCAGGGTAAACAGCTCAGATAACCCTTCCTGCAGGGAAAATTCCCCCACGCTGAACGTATCTTCAGGAAGCCCCGCAACCTGAAAAGTAAACCGCAATCCACTTTTGGCAGAGGACAGCTTATTCATCATATTCATCATGTTTTGTTCCTTATTGTGCTTTCTTTATTGCTTACATATCCCTGCGTAATCCATAGACTTCCCAGAATGCCCACAGGGCTTCGTGACGGTTCGGGGTATACACATCCAGCTTGACGAAGGTGGACTGGCCGACAAAACAGGCCATGGCCTGATTAATCAACCGGCAGAAACGGTACAT